>JANLTF010000372.1:0-6538 GCA_031362825.1 Acidobacteriota bacterium
GTCGCGGCCGCATCGCTCGCCGATTATGAAAAAAGTACTCGGGATGTTTGGATCACGATTCAGGTCAACGATTAGAAGATAACTCGACTTGCAACCAGGCTTTCGCGTATCGCCACATCCGGTCGGCAGTCGCCGGGCAAAAATATAAAATTAAAGGCGTTATTGTCTCAAAAGACGATCAGGGAACATTCATCGTTCGTGACACCGTCGGTGTTGATACCAAGATCGTGGTTGATCCCAATGCAAGTATCAAAAATAACAGCACCTTCGGCGGTGACAAATATCCCGTAAATGCGATCGTTCGCGGCCTAAACGTCAGTATCGAAGGCGTTGGCGACAGCAACGGAAGTATCTCTGTAAACAAGGTTCGTTTCGATAAGAGCAATATGATGACCGCTCAGTCGATCGACGCTCGCGTCGCTCCGGCTGAGGAAAGAATCACGGCCGCTGAGCAGAACGCTCAACGCGTTTCCGGCCAGATCGACGAATTGATGGCTATCTCAAACGCCGCGAAAGGCGGTGCCAAGGCCGCTCAGGATACAGCAGATGCGGCAGTTGCCGGTGTAAACGCCACCAACAAACGCATCTCGGACATCGACGATTTTGTCGTTCAGTCAACGGCAACTGTTAATTTTAAGGTCAATAGTGCGGTACTGTCGCCCGAAGGCAAGGCTTCGCTCGACGAAGTAGCGACCGTTGCGATGACACTCAAAGGCTATTCGATCGAAGTAACAGGATTTGCATCAGCCGAGGGAAATACCAAAACAAACAAGGCCCTCAGCGAACGCCGAGCTCAGGCCGTCAAGGAATATTTGATCGAAACGCATAATATTCCGCTTCGCCGTATGAGCACCTCGTATGGCTTTGGAGAGCTTCAGGCGATCGCCGACAACACGACCAAAGAAGGCCGTGAGCAGAATCGACGCGTCGAGGTAAAACTCCTCGTCAGCCGCGGCATCAATCAGAATGTCGAGGTCAAATCGTCGGTGACCGATCCTGACGAAAAGTAGTAGTTCTTAAAAAGGGCATCGCAGACGGCATATCAACACAATGCTCGTCTGCGGTGCCTTTTGACTTCGATCCCAGATCGCAATGAAAGATCTTCGCTCAATAAATTTTGTATCGGCTCTGGCGATCGCTTTTTTATCGTCGCTTGCAGCGTTTGGCCAGATAGCAACGCCGACGCCAAAGATAACTGACGACGAGATAATCAAGGTCGATTCGCGGCTGATCGTCATACCTGTTTCGATCACCAATGCGAATGGTGACCCGATCCTCGGGCTAACAGCAGCAGATTTTCGTGTGACCGAGGAGACTCGGACGCAGGTGATCGACACGGTCAGCGGTGCCGACAAAGTGCCGTTGGAGATCGCTCTATTGTTTGACGTGTCTGCTAGTACGGACACGATGTTTAAGTTTGAACTCGAAACCGCAGCGAAATTCTTACGCGACGTGATGCGTCCGGAAGACCGTGCAACTATCTTTTCGATCGGAGCAAAACCGATCCTTGTTCAGGCTCGGGACACTGCCGATCGGACCGCGACAGCCATTCAGAAGATTACGCCCACCAAAGAATTCACGGCGTTTTACGATACCGTCGCCGCCGCAGCCGATTACCTCAAGAGAAACGCCCCCGAAGGCTCGCGAAAAGTGATACTGGTCATTTCAGACGGCGAAGACACTAATAGCATCCGAATTTCAAAGGCCATTCAGGACGGATACGCTAAGATCAACGTCAACAGGATTGACAGCAAGGTGTTGTATGAATTGACTGTGAAGAACCGAAATGAGGCTGGCATTGCCGAACGTAAGCGAATATTAAAGGTGTTGCAGGATGTCGATACGGTTTTCTATTCGATAAATCCTGCGGGAAGCTCGCTGCAGTTGAACAAGATGAGCCTTGCCGGCCAAGAGGCCATGCAGAAATTTGCTGTCGACACCGGCGGAACCGCATTCCTCCCAAAATTCCAACCGTTCGACACAAAAGACGATTTGCAGAACATTTCGAACACCCGAAAAAATGCCGAGATACTCGACCGTATCTTTCGTCAGTTAGGTAACGAACTCAGATCGCAGTATCTCGTGCAGTATTATTCAGACGCCGATTTTCCTGTAGGCCAATTCGTAAACCTAAACGTTGGCCTAACAAACCGGCCCGAACTAAAGATCCGCGCCCGTCAGGGATATTTTGTAAAGAACTAGTCGCGGCCCGCCGGCGGTGTGACCATCATTTTGCCGATCATCTGGTCACCATCACGGGCAACCTGCGGCATTGTCTTTTTCGGCGTCGGGCTTGGCGAAGGCTCAGGCCTGGCAATAGCACCCATTGTTGGCCGATCCGGTGTCGGCGTTGAAAATGGTATCAGAAGTTTACCGAGCGAAACCTTTTTGCCCGAAAACAACGATACAAACAGCACACCGCTGAACAGTGCGATCAGCATCGAAGCTACTGCGGTCGCATAAACTCTAGTTCGCTGTTTTACTTTCGCCCAACCAACCGGGCAATCGGCTGTGATCACGGTGCCGTCAGCACGCTGAAAATACCGGACGCAAAGGCGCCCTTCAGCATTGGTCACGAGCGTCTCAGCCTCATCGCGGGTCATACCCGAAAGGTTGTAAACATTGAGCTTACAGTCGCCGCAAAAGCGTTTTCGGTTGTCGCCATACATCGAATCCCAATTTGCTGGACAAGGACTAGCGACTCTTAAATTATTCAGCGGGCTATCGAATTTAGACATATAAAAACTCCGTTCAAAATAAATGCAGCAAATGCTGTTGAGTATTGAACGGAGTACTTAGAAAGTCTTGCGTTAGTTTTTACATATTTCGACGGAATTTATGTGTGATCGGTCTCCGCCGACCAACGCCGATGGCATTCTTGGAGATAATCAAGGTGGGCGGCAACTGTTGGCGTTTGAATTCGTTCGCTGGATGTTCGACCTTGTTGAGGATCCAATAGACGCGTTCGCCATCGTGGCCGGCGGCGATGATCTCGGCGGGCGATTGTTTTTGTTCGAAATAAAGCTGCAGGATGGGATCCATCACCTCGTATGGCGGCAAGCTATCTTGGTCAAACTGGTTTGGTGCGAGCTCTGCGGACGGCAGCTTGTCGATGATCTTATTCGGGATTATCTCACGACCGGCGGATTCGTTGATGTGCCGCGACACCTTCCACACCTCAGTCTTGAGCAGATCGCCGAGGACGGCCAGTCCGCCGTTGGTGTCGCCGTATAGTGTGCAGTAGCCCACGGCAAGTTCGCTCTTGTTACCGGTCGAAAGCAGCAATCGTCCTTCAGCATTTGAGATGGCCATCAGAATTACGCCGCGGATACGCGATTGCATATTCTCGGCCGCTAGGCTGTCGCCGCCTTTAGTCGGTTTGTGCAAGTTCATCTGCTTTAGCAACACCTCGAAGGTCGAAGAGATCGGTTCGATGCGGCCCATACAGCCGAGATTGCGGATCAGATCTTTCGAATCGTCGATGCTTCCTTGCGAAGAATACGGCGACGGCATCATCACGCAAAGCAGATTCTCCGGCCCGATCGCCTCCGCAGCAAGAGCCGCGACGAGTGCCGAGTCAATTCCGCCAGACAAGCCTAAAACCGCTTGCTTGAAACCATTTTTCTGCGCATAATCACGGATGCCTAACACCAAAGCCTTTCGGATCGTCTCCGTTTCATCACCTGTAATTCCGCGTGCGTCAGGTTTTCGCACATCGAGTTCAACCGTCTCAACAAACTCCTCAAACGCCGGTGCCTGCAAGATAACGTCGCCTTCCTCGTCAGCGATCAGACTCGCCCCGTCAAAGATAATGCCGTCGTTACCGCCGACCAGATTTACGAAAACGATCGGCTTTTTCTGCAACTTGGCACGATGCGCGGCCATATCACAGCGAAGTTTGATCTTGCCTTTGTTGAATGGCGAAGCATTTATCGAGACGATAACATCAGCTCCCATAGCAACTACTTCATCGGTGGGATCGCTATCATAGAGCCTCTCATCCCAAAACGTCTTGTCGTTCCAGAAATCCTCACAGACGACGACGCCGATCTTGCCGCCGCCGATCTCAAAAACACTGCGATGGTCGGACGGCTCAAAATATCGCGGATCGTCGAAAACGTCATACTCTGGGAGCAAAGTCTTGTCAGCAAAGCCGAGCAATTTACCGTCACTCATTACGGCAGCCGAATTAAAAAGACGCCGCCCATCCTTGTCATCATTCCGCCTGATAGTTCCAACAATTGCCGTAATGCCAGCGGTCGAAGCAACAATATCGTGAACAGCGTTGCCCGATTCCGCAATTATGTCCGAATCCTGAAACCAGTCCTGGGAGGTGTACCCATGCGTGGCGATCTCGGGGAAAACGACTAGGTCGGAGCCCTGAGTTTTCGCCTTGTTAATCGCGTCGATGATCTTTACTGTGTTTCCGGCAATGTCGCCGTTGGTGGTGTTTATCTGAGCAATTGTTAAACGCATAGCTCAATTATAAACGCTTCAACCGCAATATAAAGACCGCAAATTAAGTTGTCGATATCTGCTCGGAACGTTTGACCATCGTCAGGCGGTTGCCGCGGTCATTGTATTTGACCTCGTCCATGATGTTGTAGATAAACAGAACGCCGCGGCCTGAGGTCTTGAAGAGGTTTGTCGGATCTAAAGGGTCCGGAATGTTGCTGACATCAAATCCTTCGCCCTCATCCTCGATGGTGAATTTTGCTTCATGTTTGGAAACCTCGGCTGCGATACGCACTAGCTTATTTGCGTCAAATTTATTTCCATGTTTTACGGCATTAACAAAAGCTTCGTCGAGAGCGACGAATAGGTTCGATTGTTCGGGTTTGATCACACCGAGCTTCTCGACCCGTTTCATCAAATATTCGAGCACGATATGCATTAGCGAGATCGCACTCGGAAGTTCGAATTCTATGTTCTCGTGCAGATCCTGAACGGTCTCCACAGTGTCAACGTATCGGATCTTGAAATCAAGAACTGTAGCAACCATGTTCTTCAGCTCTTCCTCATCAAATTCGTCGCGGCGAAAATTCGCTGCACATAGTTTGAACGCCTTGATATGCTCGTCAGGATTCGTAGCAACCACTTTGGGCAGGCAAGTCGGGGCGTCGCCATTCAAATTTGCCACGGGTCCCGAGGCATCAACGTCGAGATCAGTAATTACGAGATCGAACGACTCAAGATCCTGCATCGCGATCGCTTGGAGACGATCCTCGACAATACTCACCTCGTGCCCGACATGCGAGAACACTTCGTCTAGCGATGTCGCGAGATCGTCGTGGTCGTCGATGATGAGAATTCGTCGCTGCATATATGAGCAGGAGAGGCCGATTTAAGTAACGAATGTTGATTTGCCGATGTTGCAAATTTTACATCAAACCCACTTGCTTTTCGAACCTCACAAGTCCTTTGCTGGGCCGTCGGTTTTCGATGCGAGAAAATTAGCCGCGATGAGTACAAAACTCACCCAAATCGCATCAGCTAATAACAAATGCCCGATCTGCATCACGATCGGTGCAAGCATTAGCAATGTCGCCGCCCCGAATCCGATTTGGCACAAGATCAATATCGACAACACATTCGACCAACGCGCAACACTCGTGTCATCGCCCGATTCACGCCTGAGCCAGCCGGCAGTAAAAATGAGAAAAACTGCTGTAAGTATCGACGATATCGGATGCAGCAGCCTGAGCCTGAGCAGAATACTGGAGCCTTCGGCGAAATCCTGCTGAACACCGGCTGCAATCGAATCCGCCGGGAAAAGCATACTCGCCAGAGCAGCGATCGAACCGGTCGTTCCGACAAAAAGTATGGCGGCAATGCAAGTTCCGAGAAGAGCAAGATATTTGGTTTCCACCCGAAAACTAAACCGCTTTCCAGCGCTGGCATACCACACAGTGAGCGTCAGAAACGCCAGTAAAATAAACGTGTTGATGAGATGGCCGATCATCCAGAATGGCCGTGCGGCGGAATTCGTTTCGGCCGTGTTGCCGGTCAATACGAGCCCAGCTCCAACCAGGGCCTCCGTAATGACAAATACGAACGAGGCCAATGCCGTTTTGCGAATGGAACTTCCCTTAGCAAACCTTCTGAACGCCCATATCACCAATGCCAGAACCGCTACAAACGCCAGAAAACTCGTCACGCGATGCGAAAATTCGATGACCGTCTTAAGCTCGGATGCACTCGGTAACACTTCTCCGTGGCACGTCAGCCAGTGCTGGCCGCAGCCATCGCCTGACTTTGAAGCTCGCAGAAAGACGCCCCAGAGAAT
This sequence comes from Acidobacteriota bacterium, assembly GCA_031362825.1. Taxonomy (GTDB): domain Bacteria; phylum Acidobacteriota; class Blastocatellia; order Pyrinomonadales; family Pyrinomonadaceae; genus OLB17. Next base: position 6,287 of record JANLTF010000372.1, read on the forward strand.
TACAACGACATTGTATGCAAGTGTGAACCATGCATACTTGGCAAATCTACTCAGCTTTGTTTCCGTTCCCATTTTGCTTAGAATAGCATTTTCGTTCGTCCAAAAAAAAATGTTACGTTTGGCGGTCATCTCGCACAACCTGGTTCTCGCAGTCAATGTCTTTGCTATGCGGCCTTATGTGCTTGTGCTCAGTGTAGGCCAAGACGCGGGCGTGCCGCAGATGGGCTGCGATTCGCCATTTTGCCGGGCCGC
>JANLTF010000376.1:0-25322 GCA_031362825.1 Acidobacteriota bacterium
GGTGCCGACCCGCGACGGTTTTCAGATGGAAGCGATGATGATCAAACCGCCCGATTTTGATCCGTCGAAAAAATATCCAGTTTTCCAGTTCACGTACTCAGGCCCGCACGCGCCTTCGGTCGCGAACCGATGGCTCGGCAGCCGCGGAATGTGGTTTCAAATGCTTGCTCAGAAAGGCTACATAGTTTGGGTCTGCGACAACCGCTCGGCGAGCGGCAAGGGCGAGGAATCGGTCTGGCCGATCTATAAACGGATGTATGAGCTCGAGCTCCGCGATCTTGAGGACGGCGTAAATTATCTAAAATCAACAGGTTACGTCGATGGTTCGCGGATCGGCATCCACGGCTGGAGCTATGGCGGTTCGATGACGAGCTATGCGATGAACCACAGCAAAGCGTGGAAACTAGGCATCGCCGGCGGCACCGGAACCGATTGGCGCAACTACGACACGATCTACACCGAACGTTACATGATGACGCCGAAGAGCAATCCCGACGGCTACAACAAGACCTCGATCGTCAAATCTGCCGCAGGTCTGACAGGCAAACTCATGCTCATCCACGGCGCGATCGACGATAACGTACATCTCCAAAATACAACGCAATATGCCTACGAACTACAAAAGGCCGGCAAACAATTCGACCTGATGATCTACCCAACCGCCCGCCACGGCGTCACCGACCCGCGACAGGTCCATCATATGTACACGATGATGACGGAGTATATTTTGAAGAATCTATAAATAACGTCAGTTTGGGCGATCGGGCAAACGGTCACGCCAGTAGCCCGGTTTTCGGCTAAAATGCATGACGGCAACAATCAGGATGTAGTCGGATTCGACAGTATACAGAACGCCGAAAGGAAAACGGTGTGCGAGGCATCTGCGAACATCCTGCTCGATGAATGGCCATCGATCAGGCGACTCTTGAATTCTGTTCAACGTTGATTCAATTTCCGCGGCAAAGGCAACGCCAAGATTGGCGACTTCGTTTTCGTAGTAAGCGGTCGATTTTCGAAATTCCTGACGAGCCTCAGGATGAAACTCATATCTCATTGCCCAAGCATTTCACGAATCTCTGCGAGCACAACATCACCAGGAATTGTTTTGACCTCGCCGGAACGAACTTCATCTCGTCGCCTGATCGCCTCGGCGGCCCATGCTTGTTGGATTTCGTCCTCCTCAGAGAAGTCCAGGCTCTCTACGAGCCGTTCGGCAAGTTCGGCTCTGGACGAGACCGGCAAATGCATCGCTTCGGTTGTTAATTGATCGATCGTCAGTGACATATGCGAAGTATAAGAGTTTTTAGATCGAAAATTCAAGAAGTTATTTGGATTATACGAGGCTTAGGTCATGGGAAGTGTCGATATCGAAAATAGCGCCCTCGATATGAATAGTGACGTAATGGTCGTGACGTTGTATCAGTTTCCTCGCTCCCTTATCACCCTCCAGTTGAAACAGATCGTCGAATAATCTGCTCGCAAACAGAGCGGGAACGCCGGTCGTTTCGCCGTATCTTGCGGCTACTATTGGAGGACGTGAGACGTTAAAGGCCGAGATGAGTTTGTCGATATCTACGGAATTGACGTTTGGTTGATCGCAGAGCGCGATGACAACGGCGTCAAGGTTGGGCTCTATCTCGATCAGTGATCTAAGTCCGGAGATAATTGACGAACTCATACCTGTTTGCCATTTTTCGTTGATATAAATGTTCACATCGAGGCCGTCCAGTTCGATGGTTGATCGTTCGATCTCGGCACCGAGAACCACAACAATTGGGTTGCAGTCCGAATCCATGAGCGTCTCGGCGGAGCGACGGATGAGGGTTTTCCCTTGGAACTCAACCAGTTGTTTTGGCTGGCCGAGGCGGGACGAGCCTCCCGCGGCGAGCAGGATTCCGCCGATCTTACCTGTGCTATTTGCGGTCATAGATCGAGCCTTGACGGTCGCGGAGATGGCGGCCGTTGCGAGATGAAAGCACGGTATGGATCTCGCCGATTATCGACAGAGCGATCCCCTCGGGCGTGTCGGCGCCGATGTCGAGTCCGGCCGGGGCGTAGAGACGGGCAAGTTGTTCGGCGGCGAATGTGCCGTCGATCTCTTCAAGCAATTGTTCGGTTCGCCGTTTCGGGCCGAGCGCTCCGATGTAGAATGCGTCAGAGTTCAACGCCGGCGCAAGAATGTAGCGGTCGCGGGCATAGTTGTGGGTCATTACAACAATGGCGGTCCTGTCGTCGGTTTCGAGATCGGTCAGAGCGTCATCGGCCGTTTGATGGACGAGCATCTGTGCGGCTGGGAAACGTTCGGCTGTCAGGAATGCGGGCCGATGGTCGTGAACCGTCACCTGCCAGCCCAATTCGGAGGCGATCCTGACGAACGGCACTGCATCGGCTCCGGCACCGAACAGCTTGACGGCGATCGGTATCTCAAACTCATCATTACCGATACGATCTTCGTAGGCGACGCGCATCTTTCCGATCACGGGGCTGAATTTACCTATCGGTTCGAGCCGGATATCGATCACACCGCGGCATCCCATATTTAGGCTGAAAACTGAATCTTCGTTTCCGGTCGTGTCGTAGGTAAAGACCTCTGGCTCGCCGCTCGCGAGTACCTTTTTTGCGCGTTCGAGAACATCGGCCTCAAGGCAGCCGCCAGAAACTGTGCCGACCGTTTGCCCGTCCGCGAGCATCAGCATTCGGGCTCCCGGCAGACGATAGCCTGAGCCGCGAACGTCGATAACGGTTGCTAGTATTGCTCGTTCGTCAGCGCCGAAATTGAAAACGGCGTTAAGGATCTCGGAGATTTCTTTCAAATGAAATTGTCGGAACGCAGGCTGCCAGCCTGCATGTCCTTTTGTTGATCTATATTAGTCGTCGGCTAGAGCACTCGCAGGCTGGCAGCCTGCGTTCCGTCATTCGGGGCATGCCGCTCCGTTCTCGACCCAATCGTTCAGTTTCTTGAGGAACTCGGCCTTGTTGAGCGGCGGTGTTGTGCGGCCGTTGCCCGGTTCCCAAGCCCACAGAACCTTTGGATCTGTCGTTATATGCTGAACGGCGTCCTTGGCTGTTTTGCGGCCGCCGTTTTGAATCGGGTCTTTCAGGTTTCGACAGAGCTGGCCGGCAGAAATGCCCTGGAACGGCATTTTCTGCGCGGCACCGGGCATGTGCCAATCAGGAGCTCCCGGCGGCATGTTATCGCCGTCGAGATTGATGTCCTGATGGCAGGTCGCACATCTCAGTTCGCCGACACCGCGTCCGTCGGGGCCGCGTTTGACCTCCATTGAGTGTGGCGTCATCGAATCGCCCTGCGTCGGGGTTTCGCCGCCCGGATGGCAATTCGCACAACGGGGGGAAAAGAAAACCTTGGCGGCATCGTTAAAAGCACTGCGAGCCTTGGCTGGATCGGGTTCAGATATGATCGAGTCGCTCGTCACTGTCGATGCCTCGACACGAACCAAACGATCTGAGCGGTTCGAATAAACAAAACCCGCGATCAGCAAACACGCGACCGCGATAACGATCAGTTTCAGCAATTTCCCCTTGTTTAGCATACTTCCAACTAAGCTTTTCCGGCGAGATCAGCCGGCTTTATCGGCAAACTCCTCACGCGTTTGCCGGTCGCCGCAAATATCGCGTTGACCACAGCCGGAGCGATGGGCGGTGTGCCCGGTTCGCCGACGCCGCCGTGCGGAGCGGTGCTCGGAACTATATGAACCACGACCTTTGGCATTTCGCTCATGCGGAGCGTACGGTAGTCGCTAAAGTTTTTTTGCTCGACGCGGCCGTCTTTGAACGTGATCTCATTGAATAGTGCGGAAGTTAGCCCGTAAACGATGCCGCTTTCCATCTGGGCGGCGACCGTGTCAGGATTGACCACCTGGCCGCAATCGACCGCGCAAACGACGCGTTCGACCTTGACCTTGCCGTCGGCCGCGACAGTTACCTCAGCAACCTGTGCGACGTAGCTGCCAAAGCTTTCATGTACGGCAATGCCGCGGCCGACGCCGGCCTTGGGCTTTGTCGACCAGCCGGCCTTTTCTGCCGCTAATTTCAAAACACCTGCATGCCGCGACGCAGGGTCGAGCAGCGACAGGCGGAATTCCAACGGATCTTTCCCGGCCGCGGTCGCTAGTTCGTCCATAAAACACTCGGTCGAAAACGCCGTGTGCGAACTGCCGACCGAACGCCAGAATCCGACCGGCACGCCCGTATCGACCCTGACCCAATCGCACTGAAAATTAGGAAACGAGTACGGCAGATCATGTGCACCTTCAAACGAAGTGCTGTCGAGCTGATCATCCTTGAGCACGAAGCCAAACGAAGGGCCGACGCGTGCCATGATCGCGTCATTGACGACGCGGTGATGCCAGAAAACGGGCTTGCCCGAGGCGTCGACGCCCGCCGACATTTTGTTATACGTGCCGGGACGATAAAAGTCGTTCCGCATATCGTCCTCGCGCGTCCATATGACCTTGACTGGTTTTCCGGCGGTCTTTGAAAGCAGAACTGCATCGACGACATAGTCCATTTCGAACCTTCGGCCGAATCCGCCGCCGAGTAGCGTGGTGTTGACCTTGACCTTTTCGACCGGCATGCCCGCGGCTTTTGCTACGGTTCCCTGGACCGCCATTTGGGCCTGAATTCCGCCCCAAACCTCGGCACTCTCCGCACGAACGTCGGCCGTGAAATTCATCGGTTCCATCGTCGCGTGGGCGAGGAAGGGTGCCCAATATACGGCGTCGATGGTCTTCGTCGCGGTTGCTTTCGCGGTAGCGACATCGCCTGTTTTCTTCGGAACGAGGCCCTTTTTATTGTCGGCTCCGTCGGCGAACGACTTCATGATACTCTCACTTGAAACCGTTGCCATCGCTCCGTCGTCCCAAGTGACCTTCAACGCGTTGCGGCCCTTTCGAGCGTTGACAAAATTGTCCGCGATCACGCCGACGCCGTAGCCGAGCGGCACAACGTGCGTCACGCCCTTCACTGCTTTTGCGGCGGTGTCATCAACTGTCTTGACCTTGCCGCCGATGACCGGCGAACGCAAGATCGTCGCATAGAGCATTCCCGGCACGCGAACGTCGATACCGAAGATCGCTTTGCCGTTCACTTTGTCGGGAGCGTCGAGCCGTTTGACTGCCTTTCCAATGTACTTGAAATCTTTCGGGTCTTTGAGTTTCGGCTCTTTCGGCGGAGCGATCTTTGCGGCGGACTCGAGCAGTTCGCCGTAGGCGGCCGAGCGTTTTGACTCAGTATGGACGACCTTGCCGACCACTGCCTTGCAGGTGTCGGGCGAGACGTTCCAGCCTTGAGCGGCGGCGGCGATCAGCATTTCACGGACCGCGGCGGCTGACTTGCGAAGCGGCATGAAAAGGCCCTTAACGCTCGAGCTGCCGCCAGTGCCTTGCATTCCCATCGCCGGATTGATGAACGCCTTGTCCGGCGGTGCGGCCTCGTAAGTGACATTCGCCCACTCGACCTCGAGTTCGTCAGCGACGATCATCGGCAGCGAAGTGTAAACGCCCTGGCCCATCTCGACCTGGCCAACGATGACCGTCACCTTGCCGTCCTTTGCGATCTTGATAAATGCGTTCGGCTGAAAGTCCGCAGCCGGTTCGATCTCGATGCCGAGCCTTTCGGCGGCACGAGTGCCCAGCGGCAAGTTAAATCCGAAAACCACGGCACCGCCGGCGACGATAGTTGCCTTAAGAAATGAGCGGCGGTCGATGTCTGTTTTTGTGGTCATCTTATTTACCTCCGTTTATCGCGGCCATTTTGATCGCGGATCTGATGCGGTTGTATGTGCCGCAGCGGCAAATAATGCCTGACATTGCCTGATCGATATCGGCGTCGGTCGGTTTCGGCTTGTTCTTGAGCAAAACCGCCGCCGCCATGATCTGCCCAGATTGGCAATATCCGCATTGCGGAGCGTCAGCCTCGATCCAGGCTTTTTGCAGTGGATGGCTGTTGTTCTCCGACAGGCCCTCGATGGTCGTCACCTCTTTGCCGGCGACCGCGCTGATCGGTGTCACGCACGAACGCCGGGCCTCGCCGTCCACATGCACCGTGCAGGATCCGCATTGAGCGATGCCGCAGCCGAATTTAGTTCCCGTCAGCCCGAGTTCGTCGCGAAGCACCCAAAGCAGCAACGTACTTGGGTCTGCGCTCGTCTCGTACTGTTTTCGGTTTACGCTGATCTTTGCCATAAATGTAACCTCGCAGATCACAAATCAGATAGATTTGATTTTCAGAAAATGTAATAAAGCAATGCCGGTATTATAGCATCGAGCGATGGATAAATGGAACACGGATTATCGCTCATCCGACAGATTCTATAGCCGGTCCTTGCGGATCCGTCATTGCGGTCAAAACAGAGTTTTATTCAGCGGCCGTGTCGTCAACATTCACCTCGGGGAATTCAGCCGCGAATTGCTCACGCGGTTTGGTGTCGATCTCGCCTCTTAGCGGGCGCGTGCCGACGTTGGGGCGGAAATTGCCGTTTTCATCATAGAGGCGGCGGTATTGGGCGGAGTTGCGAATCACGCCCTGGACGTAGGCTTTTGTTTCTTTGAACGGGATCTCCTCGACGAATTCGTCCATCTCGGCGGGCAGCGTTGCTCGCCATTGCGGGACGCGGCCGGGGCCGGCGTTGTAGGCGACGGCAACAAATTCAATACGGCCGAATTTGTCGAGCTGATCGCGGAAATAGGCTGTGCCAAGCTCGATATTAAGCGGCGGCTGATAGAGCGCCGCGGCCGTGACCAGCGACGTTTTGGAAACGTATTTTCTCGCCATTGACTGAGCGGTCGGCACCAGTAGCTGCATCAGTCCGTGGGCGTTCGCGGGAGATTTTGCGGACGGCATAAATACAGATTCCTGCCTGATCATGCCCGCGACCTGGTACGGATCGAGGCGGCGTTCGCCGGCCCAATATTTGATCTCGTTCCAGTTTGTCAGCGGATAGAAGATCGCCCATTCTTCGCGGCCCATTTCTTCCGGGAACATCTGTGCGTAGTCTGGATAGCTGGATTTGAGAGCGACAAATGCGGCCGTATTATCGCCTTTCCAGCGGTAGTGACGAGCGAGAGCAAGGTTGATCTTGGGGCTGTTGCCGGCAGTCTTTTTGGCTTCGTTGAGTTCAGCGATCGCCCAATCGAAAAGGCCGATGATCGAGAGTTCGTCGCTTTTTTCGGCACGGTCGAGTTCCTTTTCACGGGCGGTTTCGGCGGCGACGGTGACGATCTTGAGATTGGCGACGGCCTTTGCGACGGTCGCGTTTGGAGCGGCGACGGACCCGCATTTGCCTTGGGCTTTCATCGCCGTCAGCCGCCCGAGAGCGAGATAGCCGTACCAATTCGAGCCGTATCGATACGCCGTTCCGTCATATAAAGCACACGCCTCAGCGATCTTACCCGCGCGTTCCGAGTCGCGCGCCGACCAATAACCGGCAATACCGCGACTTGCGGTGTCTTTGTCAGTGTAACGTGCCAGATGTTCCGTCAACATCTGCGACGACAATCCGAAATTCCCGCTTTCGTGCTGTATCCACGCCGATTCAAACTGAGCCTGCGCGACTTCGACGGCGTTCGGATATGCCGTGAGGGCGGTGTTGAAAAAGTATGCAGAGTCGGTGCGGTTCTTGGCGTCACGAGCCGCAGTTCCGGCGTCCATCAGTGTTTTGGTCACGAGCGGCGAGGCCGGATGTTTTTGCAGCATTTCGTCCATTGTCGTTCTGGATTGCGGCCACATTTTGGCTTTTGCGTATCCCAGAACGAGTTGGCGATAGCCTTCTTCGCGTTCCTTCGCCGATTCGGGCAGTGAATTCAACGCGGCGACCGCGTCAGGCATTTTGCCTGAATTTGCAAGTGCTGTCAGCCGTCGGAGCCGTGTTTGCGGCGTTAGCGAATCGGGGAAGTTGCTGGCGAGCAGCAGGTATGCGGCAGTTGCTTCGGCGTAATTCTTGGCCTGAAGCAGTTTGTCTGCGCGGGCCATTTGTTCATCAGCGGTTTGCGGCGTCAAAGGCTGGCCGAGCGAACTCAATTTTACTTCGGCTTCTTTCGCGGCAGCAGAACCGGCAGCGAAGAAATACGTGCGGCGAAAATATGCGAGAGCGTCCGCTTGTGAGCCCTGAGCCTCATACGCCTTGGCTGTCAAGAGCAGCGCGTCCGCGTCGTAATTCTCGCTCATTTGAACAAGAAATCCGGGAACATCAACCGCACGTCCGGCCTGAATTGCCGATGCTGACCACAGCAGTTTCGCATCACGCACGCGGATCGATTCGGGAAAATCGTTGATCAATTTGCCCAGAACACCCATTGCCTCACCGTGATTTCCCGCCGACTGCAAAGCCCTGCCGCGAAGCCACATAGCGTGATCGGCGAGTTTCGTTTTGCTGCGAAAAACGTCCGAATTCAACAACGCCGCCGCTCCGGCAAAATCCTGATTCTCAAACTTGATCCGTGCATGCAGCAGCGTCGCAAGGGCACCGGTCTTCTTACCGGCAAACCGCTTTTCGAGATCAGCGACGACATTTTCGGGCGGCAATTTGCCGTTCGAAGTCAGGTCGCGAAGCGATTTGAGTGCCTGCTCTTCGCTCGGCTGCGCCGAGCAGCTAAGCGTGAATAAAATCGCAAGAAGAAATGCCGAGATACCGAGGTTTGCCATTTTTGAAAGATCCTTTTGTAACATACTGCTGAGGGTTGTAACGAGGTTTAGATGCGGTCGCGAAAAGACGCTTTGTATGAAACTTACTACTTTCCGCAAACTCTAAACCGTTATATCATATCAAACACGTTGGTTGGTTTTGGAGTTTGCTGTAATGAAGAAATTTCTCCTGTCGGGTTTTGCCATTTCTGCTTTTGTTGCGAACATTTTCGGACAAGATATAAAACCAACCCCGAAACCAACGCCAGACGACGATGTCGTCAAAATTTCGACAAACCTTATCCAGATCGATGTTTCGGTGACGAATGCGAAAGGCAAGCCTATAACGGACATCAAGCCCGACGAGATCGAGATCTATGAGAACGGCGAAAAGCAGAAGATATCCAATTTTTCGTTTGTTTCGTCGTCGAGAGACGTTGCTCAAAAGCCGGTCGTAACTGACACGAACGGCATACCGATACCGCAGGTGACGCTTCGGGCTGAGCAGATAAGGCGGACGATCGCGTTGGTTGTCGATGATCTGTCGCTTTCGTTTGAGAGTGCGTATCAGACGCGGCGAAGCCTCAAAAAATTTGTCGATGAACAGATGCAAGACGGCGATCTCGTCGCGATCATTCGCACCGGTGCCGGCATCGGCGCGCTGCAGCAATTTACGGCGGACAAACGCATCCTCTACGCTGCGATCGAAAAGGTAAAATGGAACCCGCAGGGCAGCGGCGGCATCAGCGCCTTTGCACCGATCGAAGCACCGGGTGTCGCCGAGGCAGAGACAGACGAAGAGTCGGGCGAAGACGAGCCTGCCCAGCCCGATGGAGCGACGGCCCTCGAGGATTTTCGCACACAGGGCTTTGTCACAGGTACGCTCGGAGCACTTCGCTACATCGTCACAGGAATGGGGGCATTGCCGGGCCGCAAATCGGTGATCCTGTTTTCGGACGGATTTCGGCTGCTCGAAACCAGTGAGAGCGGCTTTACCGAGGTCAGCGTCGTTGTGAATTTCTTAAAGGCGTTGATCGATCAGGCAAATCGCTCGTCGGTCGTTTTTTATACGATCGATGCCCGCGGCCTTGTCGTTACGGGCATTACTGCGGCTGATTCGATCACGAACCCAAGCCAGTTAAACACCGTCCCGTCCAGCCGTAGTGCCCAGCTATCCGACACCCAGGCTGGCCTCAGTTTTTTGGCTCAGGAAACAGGCGGACTTGCCATAAAGAATAATAACGATCTAAGCGGCGGCGTTGCCAAGGTGCTTGCCGATCAGAGCTATTATTTGCTCGGGTACGAACCCGACACCGACACCTTTGACGCCGCAAAGCGAAAATACAACAAACTCGAGGTCAAGATACTGCGAAAGGGAGCTACGGTGCGTTACCGAAGCGGCTTCTTTAACGTCGCTGACAAACCGGCCCCAACGTCCGTCCCTGTTTCCACATCCGCATCGACGGCCCTCGATCAGCTCGAAGCGGCGCTCGTTTCCCCATTTGCCGTCAACGGCCTCAATTTACGTTTGAATGCTCTTTTCGGCAATGATGTCGTGACCGGTTCGTTCGTCCGTTCGCTGCTGCACGTTGAGGCGAGCGGGCTCAAGTTCACGGACGACAAAGACGGGGCGAAAAAGGCGGTTTTTGATGTGATGGCGATGAGCTTTGGCGACAACGGCCAGCCGGTCGAGAAGGTCGCGAAGACCTATACGCTCACCGCGAAAGGCGACTCGCTCAAGAAAATAATGACGGATGGTTTCGTCTATCATTTTCAATTTCCGGTGAAGAAGCCCGGTGCGTATCAATTCCGAGTGGCGATCCGCGACGCGCAAGGCGGCAAGGTAGGTTCGGCGAGCCAGTTTATCGAGGTGCCAAACCTTAAGAAGGAACGCCTCACGACTTCGAGCATTGTGCTCGAAAATCTATCGGTCGCCGATTGGGATAAATTGGGAAGCCCCAACGGTAGCTCTGTCCGCGGCGATCCGAGGACTTCGACCGCATTGCGACGGGTAAAGCTCAATTCGGTACTCAGATACGGTATCGAGATCTACAATGCCAAGCTCGACGGTGCGAAGCGGTCGTCGCTCACAACGAAAGTACGCGTGTTTCGCGATGGCCAATTGGTGCTCGACGGCAAAGATCAGCAGCTCGACGCGACCGGCCAAACCGACATGCAGCGGCTCAAATCCGGCGGAGCAATGGCCATTGGCGGCAAAATGCTGCCCGGCGACTACATCCTCCAGATCATCATCACCGACAGCCTCGCCAAACCAAAACAGCGGATCACTACCCAGTTTGTGCAGTTTGAGGTGGTCGAATAAAGCTGGCACAAGTAGGCAAGTTAACTCATTTTTGAACGCGGATTTAATGGGTCGAGCGGGTTTTCGCGGATTTATTTAAAAATTGTTAAAAAATCCGTCCTCATCTGCCCCATCCGCTTGATTCGCGTTCAAAATTAGTTTGATTGCCGGACACGTACTTTTGGCGAAAGCCGCTCCCTCATTCATTGCAATTCCCGCCCGCCTTTACTAATCTTTAGTTTTGCTGTCATGCTCAAGATCAAATCAATAGAACTCACCGAGATCAACCTGCCGCTTGTCCACTTCTTCGAGACCAGCTTTGGCCGGACGTATGAGCGCCGCATAATTTTGGTGCGCGTCGAGGACGCCGACGGAGCCGAGGGCTGGGGCGAGATATCTTGCGGCGAGACACCGGGCTATTCGGACGAATGGACCGATTCCGCTTGGGCTACGGCAGAACAGATTCTCGCTCCGATGGTCGTCGGCAAGGAATTTGAGTCGGCGGCCGACGTTTGGGATGCAATGAAATGGGCCCGCGGACACCGAATGGCAAAGGCGGGAATTGAGACCGCATGTTGGGATCTGGAAGCGAAAAAGCTCGGCGTGCCTTTGTGGCGACACCTCGGCGGCGTTAATCAGACCATCGAGTGCGGCGTTTCGATCGGTATTCAGGATTCGATCGCTCAGCTTTTGGAGAAGATCCGCGTCGAGGTCGAAGCTGGCTACAAACGTATCAAGATCAAGATCAGTCCAAGTTGGGACTACGATGTGATCAAGGCCGTGCGTGCCGAATTTGGCGATATTCTGCTGATGGGCGATGCAAACTCGGCATATACGCTCGCCGACATTGACCTGCTCAAGAGTCTCGACGAATTTAACCTGATGATGCTCGAACAGCCGCTGCCCTACGACGACATCATCGACCACGCAAAGCTGCAAGCTCAGATAAATACGCCGATCTGTCTCGACGAACCAATAAAATCGCCCGAAGACGCCCGAAAGGCGATCGAACTAAAGTCCGGCAAAATAATCAACTTAAAAAACGGCCGCGTCGGCGGTCACACGCAGTCAAAGATGGTCGAGCAGATCTGCCGCGAAGCCGGAATGCCCGTGTGGTGCGGCGGAATGCTCGAATCCGGCATCGGCCGTGCCCACAACATCGCGATCTCGACCCTGGCGGGCTACACAATGCCTGGCGATGTCTCGGCATCAAAGAGATATTGGCACGAGGACATTGTCGATCCTCCGATCGAGGTTTCAGAAGAAGGGACTATCACGGCACCGGACGGCCCAGGGATCGGTTTTGAAGTTAAGCCCGACCGGATCGAAAAGGCGAAGGTCCGTCGTGCTTTGATCAGCTCTTAAACAGGAGATAGATATGCAGAACTTCTCTCGTCGTAACTTCCTATCCTTGGCCGCGGTAGCAAGTGGATCTCTGGCACTTGCTCCGACGCTTAAGATCGACGCTGCCGAAGTGTTTCCGAGCGAAACGACGAACGCTCTCTCGCTCGCCAAAGACGAAACCTTCTGGACGAAGGTCCGCAGCGGATTTGATCTGCCGCCGGGCGTCATCAATCTCGACAATGGTTACTGTAATCCTCTCTCACGTGAAACGATGACAGATCTCGTCGCGCGTACCCGCTACATCCAGCAACTTCCAGCAAAAAGACTGGATGAGCTTTACCAGGACGTTTCTGGAAAGCAGTTGAGACCAGCTCTCGGCCGGCTGTTAGGAGTTCCGGCGGACGAGATCGCATTCATGCGAAACACGACTGAGGCGATGGGCACCGTTATTCTTGGGCTACCGATGAAGGCCGGCGATGAGATCGTATGCTGCTCGACCGACTATTACGCAATGCTGGACGCGATCGAACAGCGGCGCAGGCGGGATGGTGTGAAGGTTCGGATGATAATGCCACCATTTCCTGCCGCTTCCGATGCCGAGATCGTCAGGCTTTACGAGCGCGAGATCACGAGCAAGACGAAACTCGTTCTAGTTACACACGCAAGCAACATAACAGGGCAGGTCTTTCCTGTGAAGCAGATCGCCGCCGCTGCGCATCGAATGGGTGCCGAGGTCATCGTCGACGGCGCCCAGACAATGGCTCTGCTCGACTACACAGTCCCCGATTTAGACTGCGATTATTACGGAGCGTCCCTTCACAAATGGCTCATGGCACCGATCGGCGCGGGCATTCTCTGGATGCGAAAGGAGCATATGGCAAAAGTCTGGCCGCTCATTCCGCCGCCGGAGAAGATATCAGGAATGTCGAGATTTGAGTGGTGTGGAACGTATCCCGAATTCATAAGCTCGGCCGCGTTGACCGCCGTTAGATTTCACGAGCGGCTCGGCGCGAAGCGTAAAGAGGAACGTATGCGGTACCTCGCGGGATACTGGAGACATAAGATAGAAAAGCTACCCGGAGCACGATTTTTTGCTAACGAGAGTGCCACGTGCGGCCTCGGTGTTTTTGAGATAGCAGGCGTAGACGCCGCAAAGCTTCAGGCCGAGCTGTGGAACCGACACAAGATCCTTGTGCAATATATGACCGGGGAGGGGCGGCTTCCGCAACTCAGCGGGATTCGTGTTACACCAAATCTCTATACGACAACGGGCGAGCTGGACCGATTCATTAGTGCTCTCACGGTCTCAGTAAAGGCCCGTAATTCGTTTTGAGATAAGTTGAATAGTTTGGCAAACTTTGCCATAGGTGCTAAATTATCGATATGAGCACGATGAACATCTCGCTTCCGGAAACGCTGAAGTCATTTGTTGATACGCAGGTTACTGACGGAAGCTATACGAGCAGCAGCGAGTACGTAAGGGAGCTTTTGCGAAAAGAGCAAGACAGAGTGCGACTGCGAGAGATGCTTCTCGAGGGTGCGGCTTCGCCGATAAGTGAAACCGTGTGGGATGCTGAATACTTTGAGAAAATGCGAGAGCGTGTAAAGTCGAAAGCTAAATGAGCAAGCCCGTTGTTCCTCGTATCTTAGCCGAAAACGATCTCGATAGCGCGTGCGACTACTATTTGACGACGGCTAGCGTTGATGTCGCCGTGGGTTTTCTACAGGATTTTGAACGAGCGATCGCTCACATTTCCGAGTTTCCAGGTACCGGCTCGCCAAAGTATGGTTACGAATCGAGCTTGGCCGGGATTCGATTCTGGCCGATGAAGAAATTCCCGTACCTCATCTTCTACATTGAAACCGAGCATCAGATCGATGTCTGGCGCGTGATGCATGGCAATATGGACATCACCTCAGAACTTCGAGATCCAGACTCATTTCCGTAATTTTTGTATATGAGCAATCCAGAACCAAATAAGATCATCTTTTCGATGGTCAAGGTCAGTAAGTTTTACGACAAAAAGGCGGTCCTTAAGGACATTTACCTGTCGTTTTTTTACGGTGCGAAGATCGGCGTGTTGGGCCACAACGGCGCCGGGAAATCTTCGCTGCTCCGTATTATCGCGGGCACGGACAAGGAATTTAACGGCGAGGTCGTTTTCTCGAAGGGCTACAGCGTCGGTTATCTCGAACAGGAGCCGAAGCTCGACGAAACAAAGACCGTCCAGCAGATCGTCGAGGAAGCCGTGCAATCGACCGTCGATCTGCTGAAAGAATTCGAAGAGATCAACGCTAAGTTTGCTGAGCCGATGGACGACGACGCGATGAACGCGCTGATCGAGCGTCAGGGCGAGGTGCAGGAAAAGCTGGACCACGCTGACGCCTGGGACCTCGACTCGCGGCTTGAGATGGCGATGGACGCCCTTCGCTGTCCGCCGGCAGATACGATTGTCAAAAATCTGTCAGGTGGCGAGAAACGTCGCGTTGCTCTCTGCCGTTTGCTTCTGCAAAAGCCCGACATCCTGCTGCTCGATGAACCGACCAACCATCTCGACGCCGAGAGCGTCGGTTGGCTAGAGCAGCATCTGCAAAAATACGAAGGCACCATCATCGCCGTCACACACGATCGTTATTTCCTCGACAACATCGCCGGCTGGATCCTCGAACTCGATCGAGGACAGGGCATTCCATATCAGGGAAACTACTCGTCTTGGCTTGAGCAAAAGAGCACACGTCTCGCCCAAGAAGAGCGTAAGGAAGACAAACTTCAAAAAACGCTCGAACGTGAGCTTGAATGGATCCGCATGTCGCCGAAAGGCCGTCATGCCAAATCAAAGGCACGCATCAACGACTATGAGGCAATGGTCGCGACCGAGTCGGAGAAACACGCTGACGATCTCGAGATCTACATTCCGCCCGGCCCAAGGCTTGGTGACATCGTAATTGAGGCTCATGGCGTTTCGAAGGCGTACGGCGATACCGTCTTGTTTGAGAATCTCGAATTTTCACTGCCAAAAGGCGGAATCGTTGGCATTATCGGCCCGAATGGTGCCGGTAAAACGACGCTGTTTCGACTGATCACTGGCCAGGACACGGCGGATTCGGGTTCGTTCAAGGTTGGGGAAACTGTAAAGCTCGGATACGTCGATCAGTCGCGTGACTCGCTCGACGGTGAGAAAACTGTTTTCGATGAGATCGCCGACGGACTCGACAACGTGTTGCTCGGAACGCGTACGATGAACGCCCGCACCTACGTCTCGAAATTCAATTTCTCCGGTGCCGATCAGCAAAAATTCGTCGGCCATCTCTCAGGCGGCGAACGCAACCGCGTTCACCTCGCGAAAATGCTCAAGACCGGTGCCAACGTCCTGCTCCTCGACGAGCCGACCAACGACATCGACGTCAACACAATGCGCGCACTCGAAGAAGCGTTAGAGAATTTTGCCGGCTGCGCGGTCGTAATTAGCCATGACCGATGGTTTCTTGACCGGATCGCGACGCACATTCTCGCGTTCGAGGGTGACAGCCACGTCGAGTATTTTGACGGCAATTACAGCGAATACGAGGCCGATCGCAAACGCCGCCTCGGCCACGACGCCGACCAGCCGCATCGGATAAAATATCGCAGCCTGACACGCGCCTAGTTCGCTAAAGATGACCGTACGACGCAGCAGAGACCGACGGCCGGTGCCGATCCGAACGGATCGCGACCGGGCGATTCTGCTCGTTTCGATACTCGCCGTATTTCTCGCTGGCTGGACGGTTTTCATCAATTCTCGAAGCGTTTTTGCTCTGGCAGAGCCGATGATGCGTGCCGCTTTGAGCGGTTGGGTCTCGATCGGTGTCACGATCCTGGTGACGACGTTTTCGTTTGTGTTCGTTGCTTTGTCGCTCGTCTCTGTTCAATTCTCGCCGCGGATCGTGCGGCATTTTTGGCACCGCGACCGGTTTCGAGCGTTGTTTCTCTGGTCATCGATCGCTGTTTGTGCGTTTTGCTTTGTCGTGCAATTCACCGAAAATTCGTCGCTGCACGCCCTCGGATTATTTCTCGGAGCCTATCAAACCTTTGTATTGTTTCCGCTGTTTTTGGGCTATTTGGCTGACAATCTGAATGCCGCCACGATCACAAAGAGCATCGCCGACCGGACCGTCGCCGAGATAGATGGGATTTACGATCTGGAGCCCGACGATTCTACGCCGACGGTCGCAGACGGCACTGTAGTTTCGGGAAGAAGCGGATTTCTCGAAAAGATCGACGCCGACCTGCTTCTACAGGGGAGTCGCCGCATCGCAATAATGCATCCCGCGAGTTCGATACGCGTTACGAATTATCTGGGCAGCTTTATCGAGGTAGGTTCGACGCTTGTCACGATAGAGCCGCCTATTGCTATCGATCGTGAACTGGAAACGCTGATTCGAAAGAGTTTTTCGATCCAGAAATTTCGCAGCTTTGACCAGGATGTCGAATACGGCATCAGGCAGCTTGTCGATATCGGCATCAAGGCCATCTCGCCTGCCGTCAACGATCCTACGACGTGCGTCAATTGCATTCACTATCTCGGCGTTATCATCAAAGAACTTGCGACTCGCGATCTTACTTCGAAGATAGCCAAGGATCTTGCCAAACATCGCATTACCGTCAAAGAGCCGAGTTTCGAACAGTTTGTCGATGACGCATTCGATCAGATCTATCATTTTGGCCGACGCGACCATGTCATCGTTCGCACGCTGATAGGCTCTTTGGCCGAAATCTCGACAGCGGTCGGCGACGCTGAAAGGCTGCGAATATTGGCCAGGGAAGTCGCGGAAATGGAACTGTCCGCACTAGGTATGCGAGATGCGAAAACGGCGTTCGAGACGGCCGAGCAGCGAAACTATGTTCGCAAATCGCTCGTAGCATTTTATAGGACCGCCGCGACACGGGCCGACGCCATTGGAGAACCGCAACTGAGAGCAGAGTATAGTGCGAGGCAGACCCGCTATTCCGACGCGATCGAATAGGATTAATGATCGATGAGATCTGTTGTTTTTTATTTCATTGCTGCCGCAATTCTTGGCGTTTCGTGTTCGAGACCGGTCGAACCTCCGACGAATGATACCTCGACGATCACGGCCGAGCCGACGCAGATTCCCCAGCCAACGGCCGTTCCGACGCCTTCGCTCCCAAATCTGCAGGCAGAACTCACCGACGAACGCAACAAAACCACGACCTCGCCAATCGGTAATTTCGATTTCAAAAACTATAAATACGAGTTGCCTAGAGGCTGGCAAAATCCTGACGGCACGACTGAGATCACGCTTGCAAATGGCCGTGTGGCGCCGGTTGGCGGCTACGTTAGTGACGATCTGGACGATGAAAGACGGGCCGAAGCTAAGCAGCAGCGGCGGATCGGAATGTCGTTTGTCACAGTGAAATATCTTGATGTGACCGGCGACGGAATGGACGAAGCGATAGTTGTGCTCAAGATTGAGACCGGCGGCGGTGCCGTGCCGCAGATCGTTTACGTTTTTGAATGGAAGGGCGGCAAGCCCGAGCTGATCTGGCCGTTCCGCACCGGCGACCGAGCTGACGGCGGACTGAAAGATCTGCGGGCAGAGAACGGCGAACTTGTTGTCGAACTCTACGGCCAGGACCGCTTCATCCTCGGTCAAACCGAGACGGGAAAGATAACGGGTGACGTCGAACAACTTTGCTGTCCGACCCATTTCTCACGCTCGTTCTATAAGTGGAATGGAAAAAATTTCCTGATGCAGCGAAAGCGCCTGACATTCACGGTCGCCGACCCTTCGGGACCGCCGCAAGAGAATCTCGGCGATATCGTCAACAACCCTAAAAATAACAAGAAATAGCGATCATTTAGACTCGACTCGATAACTGCCGCGAAACCTCACCGCCACTTCGGGCTTTGCAACTCTCACCTTTATCTCATGCAGCCGTTTTTCGCTTGCCTCGTCCGGTGGATAGAATCCTAAACGGTACTGGAATCGCAATTCTTCGACGATCGAGGCAAACAGCTTTTTGAGTTTACCATCCTCGCTTTCGTAAAATCGTCCGGCGGTCGTTTCCGCTACCTTTTCCAGAAATTCCGCAGCCTCGCGATTTTGCCGTTCAACGCGCTCGCGTTGCCGGCCGTTATCGCCCCGAGGCGGAAATCCGCCGCCATTGCGTCCACCGCCGCCCGGAAAACGTCCGCCGCGATTGGGAAAGCCGCCGCCGAAAACGTCTCCGCGCCGCAAAATCTGCCTCATCATCGCTCGTCGCTCGTCGGTCTTGAACATGATCGGATAAATGAGCGTGTCCGTCTCTTGAAGACGATAGAGTAGCTCGCGGCTTGAGATGCTGCTGCCGGCGTCTTTGCCGTCGGTGAGTAGAATGATCGCCTTGCGGCCTTTGATTCCGGCAAATGACCGGAACACAGTCTCGTAAGCTGAGTCGCGGAGCGCGGTTCCAAACTCGCGTTCGGGAATTTCTGCCGATTTGATCGCTTTCTTGAGTTGGTTCTGGTCCGATGTAAGGCCGCTAAGTATCTCGACGTCGCGGTTGAAGCTGACGATCATCGCCTGATCTTTCGGAGTTAGCAGCTTGATAAACGAGATCGCCGAGTCTTTGATATCACCCAAAACGCCACGCGTGCTCTGGCTTGTATCTATAAGCAATGCAATGGTTAGCGGCTCTTCGGTAGCAGCAAAAAACTCGATATTCTGCTGTGTGCCGTCCTGAAATACACTGAAATCGGCCGCGGTCAGATTTGGCACATACCGGCCATTCCGGTCGCTGACGATCACGGGAACGCTGACGAGCGTCGTATCGACTTTGACCGTTTCATCTTTCGTTCTATCCTGCCCAAAAGAGTTGAGCGATCCCGCGATAAGGACAAACCCAATTAAAACTGCGAGTTTCTTTTTCATATCGGCCTTGAGGTTGACTATTTAGACGCTCCCTCGTCTGCAAAAGTCGCAAATTTCTTCCGAGTTGTGATTTAGGTCACGTCTGGTGTCGACGGTTTTCGATATTGTGGAGTTAATTATAGAAATAGGCGGCGGCATTTCGATCTGTGTCGTCGGCGTTCTTCTTTTGGGGAGGTTTGATGGAAGCTAATACTCTTGCACGAATTCAATTCGCATTTACGATCACATATCACTATCTTTTTCCGATGCTAACGATGGGCCTCGCTCCGCTGATCGTCATTTTCAAAACGCTGGCGATATGGAAAAAGGACGAGCGTTGGAACGAGATCGCACGATTCTGGGGCAAGATCTTTGGTATCAGTTTTCTTTTTGGAGTGGTTACGGGAATTCCGATGGAGTTTCAGTTCGGTACGAACTGGGCCGCTTTTTCCAAGTTCGCTGGCGGCGTGATCGGCCAGACGCTGGCGATGGAAGGGACGTTTGCGTTCTTTCTTGAATCGGCGTTCATCGGTTTATTTCTCTTCGGTGAAAAACGGCTCGGGCAAAAACTGCACTGGCTGTCGGCGTTTCTGTTGTTCGCCGGAACTTGGCTCTCGGGCTGGTTCATTATTGCGACGAATGCCTGGATGCAGCATCCCGTTGGATACGAAACGATGCCCGACGGTTCGGTTCAATTGACCAGTTTTTGGTCACTCGTTCTGAACGAATGGGCAGTATATCAATACATGCACAATATGGGCGGAGCCGTTGTTGTGGGTTCGTTTGCCGTGTCTGCTCTTGGTGCGTTCTACATCCTTTCAAAGAAAAAGGTCGAATACGGCCGGATGTTTGTGAAGGTCGGAGTCGTCGCGGGTTGTATCAGCAGCATCTGGATGCTCTTTCCGTCCGGCGACCATCAGGGCAAGATGATCGCCCAACATCAACCCGTAACACTCGCTGCGATGGAGGGCCTGTTCGAAACAAAAGAAGGTGCTCCGATCACCCTTATCGGCCAGCCTGATGTGGAAAAACAGCGTCTCGACAACGCCATCCATATCCCGAACATTCTCAGCTTTATCACCTATCAGCGTTGGGACGCTAAGGTCCGCGGACTCAACGAATTCCCGAAAGAAGACCATCCGACCAACATTCCGCTTCTCTATTACAGCTTTCACATCATGGTCGGCCTAGGCACGATCTTTATCGCGGTAATGTCGATCTCGGCATTCTGGTTGTGGCGAGGCTGGCTTTTTGATGCAAACTGGCTGCTCTGGATCTTGATGCTCAGTTTTCCGTTCCCTTTCATCGCAAATACTGTCGGATGGGCCGTTGCCGAGCTCGGCCGCCAACCGTGGCTCGTTTACGGGCTGATGCGTACGGAACACGGTCATTCACCGTTGGTCTCGGGCGGCAACATACTGTTCACGCTGCTTGGATTTGCCGGAATGTACACGATACTTTCACTGCTTTACATCTTTCTGATGCTTCGTCGGATCGAGCACGGAGCGGACGAATTGGGCGCTGAGATCACGCCGAAGACGGTTTAAGGAGGACGAAATGGAAACAGTTTGGTTTGGGATAGTCGCATTTATGCTGGTCTGTTACGTCATCCTTGACGGGTTTGATATCGGAGCGGGCATTGTCCACTACTATGTGGGACGAAATGAGAGCGAACGGGCCGCAACCATCAGCGCGATCGGGCCTGTTTGGGACGGCAACGAAGTCTGGCTGCTCGCCACCGGCGGCACGCTCTATTTTGCGTTTCCGGCTTTGTACGCCGCCGGTTTCTCGGGTTTTTATCTGCCGCTTATTATGGTCTTGTGGCTGCTGATAATGCGTGCCACGGGCATCGAATTGCGGCACCAGCTCAACAATCCGCTGTGGGCGAGCTTTTGGGATTTTGTCTTTTCACTGTCCAGCATCTTGCTCGCGATATTTTTTGGGGCCGCACTCGGCAATGTCATTCGCGGAGTGCCGCTCGATGCGACGGGTTACTTTTTTGAGCCGCTGTTTACTGATTGGACAACGACCGGTGCGACGGGAATTCTAGATTGGTTTACGGTGCTTTCCGGTGTCGTCGCGTTCGTTGCGCTCGCGATCCACGGTGCCAGCTATTTGGCGATCAAGACAGAGGGCGATATGAACCTCCGTTCGCGCAAGGTGGTGAGCGTCGGTTGGTTCGCGCTAGTGATCGTCACCATTATTAGCCTCGCCGCCGTTATGAGCGTGAGGCCGACGCTGCTCGACAACTACTATTATCTGCCGGTCGGTTGGCTGATACCGTTAGCCGTTGTCGGGTCGCTCATTGCGATCAAATTGTTCAATGCAAAAGGCAATGACAAAGCGTCATTCATCGCCTCGTCTGTTTACCTTGCAATGATGCTCGGCGGAGCCGTTTACGGGCTCTACCCAAACGTCCTGCCCGCACTCGATCCCCAATACAGCCTGACGGTACACAACGCCAAAGCCGGTGCCTACGGCCTCGGCGTCGGCCTCATCTGGTGGCCGATCGGTATCATTATCGCTCTCGGATATTTCACATTCCTTTTTCGCACGTTCAAGGGAAAGGTCGCGGTCGAAGGGCATCATTAGTTCTCGTCACATTGGCGGAGATGCAAACCAATCGATCGATTTTATTTACGAGAGATCACAACGACCTTCTGACTTACCTTGCGGCTCAACCGCCACGAGATCAAAAAAGCCTGTGCGTTGACATTGTTCTTAAAATTAGCATCCAGAAATGCCAGGCCGTATGATGCCAACCACTGTCCAAACTCGGGGCGCAGATTGTTGTTCAAATTAAAGGTGTTGTGGGTCGATTCGATATCGTTAATGAAAAAGCGGTATTTCCTTCCCGCCGGCATTCGCTCAAACGGGACTAGACGCGATGGTGCGTCCTCGCCCTGAGTGTTGTCGCCGAGGCCGGTTGCGGTCAAAACGGGGCGTGTGACCTCGCGCCACGAATCGTCTTTCCATCCAAATCGTCCGGGGCCCTGCGGAGAAAGCGCCATAAACACTTTTGGGAGCGGATTCATAAAGCTTACGTCGTTGTGAACCGGTGTCAGCTCCACACGTCCGCCCGCGACCGTCATCGTCGTATAAGCACCGAACGAATGTCCGGCAACGCCGATGCGCGAACGGTCGATGCGGCCCGGCGTTCCGGCAGCGTTCTCGATGCCGGAGAGGTCGGCTAGAACGGCGTTAGCATCACGCGGACGGTCAACCTCCAAATGGACGAAAAAATCCGGCCCCTGTGCGGGCGGCACTCCAAATTCGGTATAAAGAGCGATGAGTTCGGTCTGTGTCCGCGGCACGTGGCTCATGTGAATGACAATGTATCCGGCCCGGGCCAAGGTCAAGCCCCAATCCACATTGCCGTTCTTTCCATTCAAATCAGCTCCGCCGCCATGCGACCAAAGTATCATAGGCAGGGGGCCCGTCGGCCCGATAGGATAACGAACAAGCACCGGAATCGACCGGTTATGCGCCGTGTCCTGCACAGTGTAGTTGTCAAAAACTCCGGTCGGGTAGTTGTCCGCCGGTTTGTACAAAAAAGGGCTGTCAGCAATTGTCACCTGAGCAATGGCGACCAGCGGTAGCTGACCCAAGGTTAGTATTAGTATCGAAAATAGTAGCTTTCTCATAGTTCTAGCTGTTAGCAAGCATTTGGGCGATGATAAGCGGACGAATGTCGTTCCAGATCACGTTTGCCGAGGCGACGTTGCTGTTGACTAGGATTATCGCGGTGTAATTGTGTTCAAAGTCGATCCACGGCGTACAGCCAAATGCTCCTTGATCGCTTAGTTCGAGGCCCGGCGTTTGCGGCGACGGTTGGCTTGCCAAATATGCCGGATCGCTGTGCCACCAACCGTAACTATAACCCGTCAGGCGGTTTCCGCCCGGATTGTTAAGAGCCGTGAGTCCGCGTCGCTGATCCGTCTGCATCTCATAATAACTTTGATTTGAGACAATCCGGTTGCCACCGTACGTGCCGTTTGCCAGATACATCTGGAGGATTCGCGTATAATCGCCGACGTCCGAAAATGCACCACCCGGAACCCTTGGATTCTGAGTGTTTGTAAACGTAAATCGTGTCAGCCCGAGCGGCGTACCCATTTTTCGGGCGAAAAACTGATTCCAACTCTCTCCGGCGAGCACTTCGGCAACATAGCCTGCGAGCTGCATACCGTTGCCGCCGTAGTCAAAACGGGTGCCCGGTGTATAGGCCAGTGCGAGGTTCAGAATTTGCTGTGCACAAAGCCGCAAAGTGGTGTCGCGGTCGTCGAGGCAGGGAGCGTCAGCCGTTCCCGAAAGTCCTGAAGTATGGTTCATCAGCATCCGCATCGTTATCCCCGCCTTGTCAGGCGGAACGGTTACGAGACCATTCAGATAGGTAGTGATCGGAGCATCGAGATTCAAAACGCCCTGATCCACAAGCGTCATGATCGCGGCCATTGCCGGTAATTTTGTTGCTGATGCGATCGGCAGGATAGTATTCACCGTTTGGTTTCCAAACGCTTGCGAGTAGATGATCCGGCCATGCCGCGAGATCATCATTGTCAAACCGGAAACTGTTCCCGGAACGTAACTTTGTAGTCGTGCTGTCAGAGCCGTCCAATCGTAGTTCCCGACCGGTGAACTTATCACACCCAAATTAACTGCGGAAGAACTCCTGCCGTTCTTTACAACTCTCAGGCTCAAATTGCCCGCCGTGCTGACGAGGCTCGCCGGAACGATCGCCCGAAGCTTGTTCCATGAAACAAAATAGGTGTCCAATCCGGTCCCGTTTAGCTGTACGACGGATCTTTTGGAGAAATTACTTCCTTTTACAACGAGCGGGAACGAGGCTGCTCCTGATTGAACCTGTGCCGGGCTGATCGAGTTGATCCGGGACGTCTGCGCGGTTGCCGGAACGGCGGCCAGTATCACGGCCAGCAAAAATAAGTAGATAGACCATCGATGCATATAATGACGCTCAATGCCAAATTAGATCATAAGTAAGTGTAAAACCTCAGACTGTTCTGTTAACGGGGCATAGCGGGACATAGATGGTTTGGCGGCGGTAATACGTTTATTTTGTAATGAGTTAGCGGTACTCGCCGGTTTGTTGTTTGGCGCATATCTTTTTATGAACAGGTGACGTTTTAGCGATCTAAGGCGCACATTGTTTTGTTAACTGGTACTTAGATGCTTTAGAGGGCGAAAAAGCCGAGAAATCGGCATTCAACGGCGTTCAGCGAGGTTTCAGCGATCATTTAGGCGGCTATTATTGGCCGCTTTTTTGTGTAAAATTGGGCGATCCAAGTTCTATCCTAGGCGCGTTTCCAAGGCGCGCTCTCGAAATCCAAGGCGCGCTGGGTGGAGTGCCGATACAATGGGCGTTCAATGCGAAATTTACATCTAGGTGGAAACAATCCTAGGCGCGCGGGTTAAATTTTCAAAGATCTAAATTTTCGATCCTAGGCGCGCTCGCGATTTTATTTTCGCGAATCCAAGGCGCGCTCGGCACCACTTTTGAGAACCTTTTCGAGCGTTGCTCTGGACGGAACTCCGGAGAATTTCGGTGCTTTGAAATTGCCGGGTATGCCGTCGACGTTGTAGCCGGCGGGCAAGCCTTCGTTGTCGTATTCGACAACTGTTCGTTCGTTCGGCCGAGTTCGATCGTAGCCGGCTCGATAATCGAAAGTTGGGATCACGGTGCAGCGGCAGCGAAAGTCCCAGGGCGGATAGTATTTGTTCCAGAACGGATGGTTCGCCGGGTACATTGTGCCGTCGAGGGCCATGTGTGTGGGGCGGGTGCGATCGTCGCCGACGGCGGAGTACTCCCACATCGGTAAGAGATCTGCGACCTCCTCCTGAGCGAGGCGGCGGCCGACGCCGTAGGCCATTTGGATCGTTGTGCGGAAAACAGTTTCGAGGTGATTGTTGCCGAGTTGCTTATGACCGGCGCCGTCGGCGATCGCGCGGAGGCGTTTGATCACTTGGTTCTGCGGAGTGCCGTTTTCGAGGGCGGAGATCAGCTCGTTTTGGAAAGCGGTCGTGACGTCGGTTTTGTAGACGTTGGCGATGGCGAAGGCACCATTCTTGGCCTCGGCGTCGAGACGGTAGAACTCGTCGGCAGGGAGAATGCGTTTGCGTTTGAAAT
>JANLTF010000395.1:0-6054 GCA_031362825.1 Acidobacteriota bacterium
CCCGGACGGCCTCGGCCGAACGGGGCGTCCCAGCCGGGCTGTTCGTCTTCGCCGACAAGTTTCCAGAGGGCAAAATCGCGAGCGTCTTCCTTGTCGTATTTATCGGTGTCGATGCGCTCGCTGCCGCCGTCGCGGTTTCCGGAAAAGCTGATCTTTGACAGTTTCCCGTATTCGGGAAATGCCGTGATGCGGTAATATATCGAGCCGTCCGATTCGTACGCGTGGCCGTTGGCGAGCAGAGTTGAGATGATGTCGATCATCTCCGGAATGTGGTGCGTCGCCCGCGGAATGATCTCTGGCCGCTCGTTGCCGAGTGCGTCAAAATCTTCGAGGAAATACTGTGCGAACGGTTCGGTGAATTCGTCTATTGAGATATTTCGTGCCGCCGCCTCTTTAATAATCCGGTCGTCGATATCGGTCAGGTTCATCACGTGCGTCAGTTCAAAACCCTTGAACTTCAAATAGCGCCGCAGGATATCGCCAAAAATAAATGTCCGAAAATTGCCTATATGCGCAAAATTCCAGACCGTCGGGCCGCAGATATACATCCTAACCTTGTCGCTTTCGAGCGGAATAAACTCTTCAATTTGTCGTGATAATGTGTTATAAAATTTGAGCATAGTCGCAGTGTGTAAAATCCAATTGTACTTTGCAGATCGTGCCACTGCACGGGCAGAGGCCGATTATTGATCAACTCTCCGAGGTTACGCAAAATGTGGCACGAAGTCCGTCAATACGTTTGCGAGACGTTGCGGCCGTTGAACGGATAACCGGGCGGTCAGGTATTGAACAGCCGAAATGGCTTTATTAAACATAGAGGAAATATGCCTAACTACAAACAAATACAACCTGTCGGCCAATACGACGAAAATACTTGCTGGGCCGCAAGCCTTGAATGGTGGATCCGTGCACATAATCTTGGGAACGTAATTCAAGACGATCTTGCCGGCGATTACCTGTTGATGCGCGGCGACGGCGGCTCGCTCAATATGGACGGTATTGTTCAACTCATGGAGGATCCACGCTGGTGCATGCAGCGGTACGTCTACTATTCGGGTACGGTGCTTACGGCCGATCGTATGAAATCGCTTCTCGCGACAGGCCCGGTTTACTTCGCCTATTACTCGAATAAACTCCAAAGCAATCACGTGAACGTCATTTTCGACATTTCCGGTTCGGGAAGCCATGCCAAAGTATGGGCGATGGAACCTCACTCAAGGAAAATGCCGGGGGCTGACGAAGTAGGCTACTACGGGGCCCACAAACATCGCTACCTGAGTGCTTATACGACTCGCGAGGTGCAGGTCGGAATAGCCAAGAACTCTTCACAAGGAACTGGATACGACGAGTCGTACTATTATTGATCGTTCCCGGCAGAGGCCGTCTCTGTTAACGGGCTCGGAGTATCAACAAGATCGGGTTCAGCCCAGGATGCTCTCGCGGCCTCGGAGAACAAGTATTCGCGCGAATAGAATTTAAGCGGATGATCTTTGTCAAATGTGGCGACCAGGTCATTCGCTTTCTCTAGCAGAGAACTGCCATTTCTCGTCGCGTTAAACTCCACAACCGTTTTCATCCAAAAAACCGTCAACGTCTCGTGATAAGGCATTTCCTTTTCGAGATCGACCTTAAAGCCGTAGGTCAAAAGTTTGAATATTCCTTCGCGCATCTTTTTTGTTGCCGTCTCGAAATCGTGTAGCGACAAGTAATACAGTGCGACTGTCAGGTGTTCGGCGTGCTTCCACACGCTACGTGCGATCGAGGCGTCCTCAAACGTGCGGACGACCTCGGCTATTTCTTCTTCGTTTTTGTATCTCATTTCCATTTCCATCACCACAAAAAAAGCAAAATAACCAAGAGTTTCTCTCGATCATTCCGCTTTGCAACTAAATAGCCTGAATTGATTACGCCGCCATCGCTTCGTTTGTTTCCTGGATCGCGTCAAACTCGTCCATGAACAGGTACTTACGCCATTCGGGACGATTTTCGGCATAGTGGCACAGAAGAACGTGATCGAGGCCGAGACGCAGGAGCTTTTGCGAAGTGAGCAACGGCATGCGAGCCTGTTCCGGCGTTCGGTTGCCTTTGCGCTGATTGCATTTAACGCATGCCGACACGAGATTGTGCGGAGTGCTTTCGCCGCCCTGAGCACGAGGGAAGATGTGATCGAGAGTCAATTCCTTGGCATGCTTATGCTCACCGCAATACTGACAACGATAACGGTCGCGGATGTAGATCCGGGCACGTTTCATCGTCGTCTCGCGGTTATTGCGGCGAACGTGAACGTAATGACGCAGACGAACGACCGACGGAACCGGAAAGGTCGTAGAAGGTGAATGGAGCACATTGTCGCCGTCGTTTTCTTCGACCGTGATCGCTCCGCGAAACCAAAGACATACAGCACGAGCCACGCCCACAGTTCCGAGCGGCTCGTACGAAAAATTTAACAGTAAAACACGACTAGTTAGCAGCACTCTTTCCTCCTTATTATTCTCATGGTAATGTAATATCAAACGGTGTTAAACGCAAGCACTATATATTGTTGCGTAACAATTTCTTAAAACAACATATTCAACAATTTGCCAGTGTGTCCTCTCGTACATACTGCTTCCACGGTTCGGCGTAGTCTATAAGTGAACACCAAAGAACCGGGAGGTAATATGTTTAAGAACACAGCCCTAGCAATTACAACACTTTTATTTCTAATATCAGGCATCATCGCGACCACTATTTCTCACGAATATGGTGCGACCGGCATGCCGACGCCGACCGCGACCCCGACACCGCAAACCACCCCCGATCCGTTGATGACCCCTGCCCCAAAGCCGACGATCGACATGCTCGGAACACCGACTCCGTCACAAACACCGATGGATCCAAAGATCACTCCAACGCCGGTCGATCCGTCAGATCCGACCCCGACTCCGGCACCAACAGCGACTCCGGCGAATCCATCCGAACCGAAACCGTCTCCGACCGCCGGGCCTGGATCGACGCCAAAACCTCCCGGAGATGACCCGGCTGGCAAACAAAAGCCGAAGCCTGCGCCGACCAATCAATACTAAACTATGAAATAAGAGTCCTCTTAATCTTGAACGCGGACGAAAAGGGTGGAACTAGTTTTCGAACTAATTCCGCCCTTCCTCATTTTTACCTTCCTGTCACATTGTGTTATATACTCAGTAAAAAACTAGAGGGAGATTATGATGCTACGGACAAGCTCAAAATTACGGTTCGGGATGGCGCCGGTTGCTTTATTTATTTTGATCCTTTCGCCTTCGCTAGCTCACGGACAAACGGCTTCCGAATTTGTTGACAAGGCGAATGCAGCCAGGAGCAACCTGGATTTTGAATCTGCATTCGATAATGCGGATAAGGCGGTTGCAGCCGATTCGATGCTGTGGACGGCATACGTCGCGAGGGCAGAAAATCGCTACTATCGGGACAAAAAACGTGGTATCGGCTACGAAAACGAAACGGATAAGGGCGAATGGCATAAGATGCTCGACGATTATCTAAAGGCGGCCGAGTTGTCCGGGCAAAACTATGAGGTTTACAACAAGCTTGATATCTTCATGATCTTTATGCTGGAAAAGGGGCCGCCGGAGAAGCCCGAGGTAAAGTTGTTCAACGAACTTAACCGCAAAGCCCGAGCGTTCTATTCATCGCAAATTCTCGCAAATCCCAACCATACGTGCGCTCAAGCGGCATTGGCCCGTTTTGAGGATTTTGGCGTCCGACGAAAAGCACTTCAAGCCGCGATAGATAAATTCGACGGCACGAATGGCCGGAAATGTAGTGCTGAGGCCGCCGCCTCGATGACTCAACAACTCATCAGCAAGGGCGATATTGAGGAAGCCAAAACCTACTACAAACTGTCACTCCAGATCGATTCCACCACATCTTACATGTTAGTAGACCTTGAGGCCCTGGGTATCAACACGAACACTGTATCGGCTGTTTCTCAATCGCCGAAACCGACGCCCGTGGCTGAAACCAGACCAACGCCGACGCCAATTTCTGCCGCAGAAGCTGAGCAGCAGGCCAAACTTGATGAATTCTTTAAAGATGTTAATAGGATGAGGGATGAGGTCGATGCGCTTATCGCCGATGCTAAAGACGCAATGAAGAAGCTCTTGAAAGCCTCACAGGAAGATCTAAAATACGGTACCAGTACGGTCAATTTATATACGGGCACCAGAAGGCGTGCACAAACACAACTCGACACGATCCACAAGAAGTATCGGGATCTGATACGAAAATACGAAAGTTCAATACCATCGACTTTTATTAATGAGTTAAAGAAATTAGATCGATCTTTGCCGGAGACTGTTGATTGACTCGCTAGTAGTTTATCTCACGCGATTCTGGCCCAAGTCGTCTCACACTGTTCGATCTCACTATGGGCAATAGTGCAGACCACTATTTCCAATCTACTTCCCAAATTTTGAGAAAAGTATGAACCCACGCCTGATTCGCGATTTTACTGTTCCGTCCGATATATGGCCCGCAGTTGATCGTTGGGCCCAAACCGAAGGCTTTAACCTCATCGAAGATCTCGGCGACAAACGTCGTTACCAAAAAG
Source organism: Acidobacteriota bacterium (assembly GCA_031362825.1). Lineage (GTDB taxonomy): Bacteria > Acidobacteriota > Blastocatellia > Pyrinomonadales > Pyrinomonadaceae > OLB17. The sequence continues at coordinate 4,586 of JANLTF010000395.1, forward strand.
GCAACGGCTGGCTCGTCCTGCCGACCAAGCTCGAGATCACGCAAACCGACGGATCTGTCCATCTCGAAGTCTGGATCTATGGCTCGCCCTTCAATCGCATCTTCACGCTATTTCTTCTGCCCGAAGAGATCACGATCGAAACGGGTGGTGTTAGAGCTTTGATTCCACGTTCGATTGCTCGGGATTCGGTAAATCGGCTGATGATCCAACTTGCGCAGCCGCTTATCAACTAGTGACCAACATCACCGTAACAAAATGAGCGAATGATATCGTTTACTTATGATATCTCCGCTTGATGAATTTATTCCGATATCCGACGTCTGCGAACGCTTTCAACGCCGGATCGATGCTCCGCCAGAACTCGTGATGCGAACGGCCTATGATTTTGACATGCAGTCGATCTGGCTGATCCGAACGATAATCAATGTTCGAAAGTTCGTACTTGGCGGAACCGCCGAAGAACGTCGATCGATCGGAATGGTCGAAGAAACACGCGAATTGGGTTGGGGAACTCTCGTCGAAGTGCCCGGGCAGATGCTCGTGTGTGGTGCCGTTTGTCAACCATGGGTTGGCGATGTAGTTTTTACACCGATCCCGCGAGAGGTATTTGCCGAATTTGACTCGCCGGACCAAGTAAAGATCGTCTGGTCGCTCGAAGCCGTTGAAACCGGGCCGAATGTCACCAGACTTGGTCACGAGGTTCGGGCAGTTGCTACTGACGAGGCTGCGCGACTTAAATTCATGCGTTACTGGCGTTGGGCCCGCTTTGGGATCGTCGCGATCCGTCTGCTGTTACTTCCTGCTATCCGCCGTGAGGCAGAACGCGAGTTTCGATCCAGTTAGTCTGGAGCATCGTGCCGGATTCGAACCGACGTCTTCTGGTTGGAAGCCAGAGGTCTTGAACCAACTGGACGAACGATGCTTATTGATAGTCAGAGTTACGCCCGCCTGGCATTACATTCCTGAAGGCGTAACTCTAAACTAGCCCTTCACACAGATCACCTGTTTGATCTCTGCTACGACTTCGACGAGGTCGGACTGGGCTCGCATTACTTCCTCGATGTCTTTGTAGGCACCGGGGATCTCGTCGACTACGCCTTTGTCTTTGCGGCATTCGACGCCGGCGGTTTGGCGCTCTAGATCGTCGATGGCGTATTTCGACTTTGCCTTGGTACGCGACATTTTACGGCCGGCACCGTGCGAGCAAGAGTTGAACGACATCGGATTTCCCAGACCCTTGATGATGAACGATTTCGCTCCCATCGAACCCGGAATGATGCCAAACGTGCCTTCGGCGGCGTTGATCGCACCCTTTCGGGTGATGTAGACCTTGTCGCCGAAATGCTCTTCGACCGCAACGTAGTTGTGATGACAGTTGACCGTGATCTCAGGCCGGAACGCCTTGTCGCCGTTAAACATTCGGTTGAATGACTTGAGCAGACGCTTCATCATGATCTCGCGGTTCTTCA
>JANLTF010000537.1:0-7836 GCA_031362825.1 Acidobacteriota bacterium
TCAGGACATTAACTTTTCTGATATTCCGCGAACAACTCCCGAATTTTGGGCGAACGGTATAGTACGGAAAGGCCTAAAACCAGTTATTCGAAAAAATCAGTTAACGCTTCGCATTGACCAAGATGTAATTGAGTTCTTCAAAGAAGAAGGCCGCGGTTATCAAACCAAAATTAATCAACTGCTAAGGGCCTATATGGAAGCTCACACTGCAAAGTAATTGGTTAATGCTTCAAATGCCCCGAAAGTTATTATTGATCGTCTCTTTTTTTGCCTTCGCGTTTTCTGTCGCGAGCATTTTTGTTGACACCAATCGGGAAACAGCCAAGCGCAACGCATACTTTCAAGAACAGGAGGAGGCTCGTGCAACCGATGGAATATCATTTGCCGGCCCTTATTGTTTCCCTGACCGGCATCCACAGATTCTTTTTTGGATCTCTGTTTTGACGGGAATCGCTCTTTTTGGGGCATGGTTCTCGAAAAAGCCATTTATTCCAGCCATGCTGTCTCTTGCGACATTTTCTGTTTTTGGATATTGGTACTTTGACACGCAGCAAGGCCTAGCCGCAAACGAAAGCTATGTGGCGGAGGGTTTCGACTCAATTCTCTATCGGGCGAACGGCTATGACGTTGCTGTGTTGACTTTGCTTTCGGTGGTAATCATTTGGCAACTTGCAGTGCTTTCTGCGTCCGCTATCGGTACTCTCAAGCGTACCCCTACTCTTCCATAATGATCAAACTCCTCGCCCTCGACCTCGACGGGACAACATTAAATTCATTGGGTCAGGTTCCCGATGCCAATCGCGAAGCGATACGTGCGGCTGAGGACGCGGGTGTGCTTGTGACGATCGCGACGGGGCGGCGGTTTCGGGATGCACAGCCGGTCGGGATCGATCTGGGGCTGAATGCCCCGCTCATCACGCACAACGGCGGGCTTCTCAAGTATGCTGATAGCGAAGAGACGGTGCATTGTTCCCTTTTGACAACTGAGACAAGTTTAGAGGTCGTTCGCGTCGGTAAGGCATTTGGCGGCGACGCATTGGTCAGCACCGACCCGCACGGGCTTGGGACGCTGCTTTACGACCGCATCTCAGATGACAATATTCCGCTCAAAAAATATCTGCGTTGGTCCGAGAGCCTGCACGGGGTTGAGATCGGCCGCAGCGGTGTTGCTCATGTTGAGTCGTTGGAGAATATTCTCGCCGACCACGAGGTCGTCCATATCTCATTCTCCGGCAATTGTTCCTCGATGCGCGAACTCGAATCGACGCTCAACGACGAGTTTCAGGGCAATGTAACCATCCTCGCCACGATCTATCCGTCACTTGATTTCACCTTGCTCGACATCCTGCCGGCCGACGCCTCAAAGGGCCACGGCGTTTCGCGGCTTGCCGAGCTAAATGGGCTAACCGCCGAAAATGTGATGTGCATCGGGGATAATTATAATGATCTCGAAATGCTCGAGTACGCCGGAACACCCGTAGTGATGGGAAACGCCGACGCGAAGTTGCGTGGAATGCCGAATTTTTATACAACTTTAAGTAATGATGAGAGCGGCGTGGCCGCTGCTATCGAACGATTTATTTTGAATTAGGAGAAATATTTAGTGGCAAACAGAACAGCAGTTTTAGAAACGAGCAAAGGTACGATCAAATTTGAGCTTTTAGAAGCAGACGCACCAAAAACGACCGAGAATTTTCGTCTTTTGGCGGGCAAGAACTATTACGACGGCGTTATCTTTCATCGTGTGATTCCAAATTTCATGATCCAGGGCGGCGATCCGCTTGGCGAAGGCTACGGCGGCGAATCGGCTTGGGGCGGCAAATTTGACGATGAGATCGATCGCGGCAGCGAACTCTACGCCGGCATCTACGACAAAGGCACCGTTGCGATGTCAAACTCAGGCCCGAACACCAACGGCTCGCAATTCTTCATCATGCACATCGACTATCCGCTGCCGCCGAGCTATACCAAATTTGGCAAGCTGATCGAAGGCCACGATGTCGTCGATGCGATCGCCTCGGTCCCACGCAACGGCAGCGACAAGCCGCATGAGCCCGTCGTGATGAACAAGGTCTATATCGAGGAATAGAGGTGAAAAGGGAAAGAGTTTAAAAGTGAAAAAGATTAAGAAAGTTCATTCAACTCGACTTCACACAACTCTTACTTTTTCCCTTTTTCACTTTTTTAACTCTTTCACTTTATATGAGAGCTGTCGTCCAACGCGTCTCGCGAGCCAAAGTCACGGTCGATGACAAACTAATCGGCGAGATCGGTGTCGGGCTACTCGTTCTGCTCGGCGTGACGCACGCGGATGATAATATGGACGCTGACTATCTCATCGAAAAGATCGTAAATATGCGGATCTTTGAGGATGCAGACGGCAAGATGAACCTCTCGCTCGCCGACATTGACGGCGAATTGCTCGTAGTTTCTCAATTTACGCTTTATGGGGACACGCGTCGTGGTCGGCGACCATCTTTTATTAAAGCGGCCGGCGGAGACGACGCTCTGCGTTGGTATAAATATTTCGTTGTAAAGGCACGAGAATCTTTGAAACACGTCGCGACCGGCGAGTTTGGAGCGATGATGGACGTCGAACTCGTTAACGACGGTCCTGTTACGATAATTCTCGATAGTGAAAGGACGATCTAACGAATATGAATAAGATAATTGTTTTCCTGATCATACTTTCCGCGTTTGTGCTGTCCTGTAACGGCACAAAGTCCGGAAACTCGGCTAAATCTGCAAACGCAGAGATCAAAAAGGGCGTGGCTCCGATAGCCGACGCAGAGATCGCGGTCATCGAGATGGAAACGCCTGCCTACGGCACCATCAAGATGGAACTCTATTCCAACATCGCTCCGAAGATGGTCGCTCGGTTCAAGGAACTTGCGAAAGAAGGCGTCTACGACGGCGTGACCTTTCACCGGATCAATCCGTCGGTCATTCAGGCCGGCGACCCACTCTCGAAAGATGCTGACCCAAATAACGACGGCACAGGCAAATCCGATAAGCCCAACGTTGAGGCCGAGTTCTCCGATATTCCATACGACACAGCGATCGTCGGTGCGGCTCGCGGCCAGGATAATAACTCGGCCAACTCGCAGTTCTTTATTACTCTAAAGCGGGAACAGGGCTTTGATAATCGCTATACGATCTTTGGCAAGGTGATCGAGGGGATGAATAATGTCCGCACGATCGCCGGCGTCCCTGACAAACAAGGCGAACGGCCCACCGAACCGATCAGGATAAAGTCGGTCAAGATCGTTCCGCGCTAAGAGACAAAATGATATTATCAAAGGGAAAAATTGGAAAAGGTTAAAAGTGAAAAAGTGAAAAAGGCAGGTCGCGATTCTCAACATCACTTTTTCACTTTTAAACTTTTTCACTATTGAACTTTCGCACGCTCGCGTAGCTCAGATGGATAGAGTGCTTCCCTCCGAAGGAAGAGGTCGCAGGTTCGAATCCCGCCGCGAGTACCAAATTAGAAGAGGCTGTCCGAACAGAAAGTTCGGACAGCCTCTTTTCCTTGCAATTAACCAGCTTCTAGCGAACCTTCAACATCGGATCGCCCATCAATGCCCATGACAATCTCACATCGCTGCCGCCCGGAATGGTTGTCTTTGCATCCATTATCAGATCACCGATCCTTGGGACGGTGCCGCCACCGATCTTATTAAAGAACCGCTGCCCCATCACAAGCTGAATGTCAGGCGTCGTCTTACCGGTCGAAGCCCAGTTGGCAACCGAGCCGCCGTTCGTTGATTTCAACATGACCTCGGACAGGCTATCATTAAACGGATTCATAAAATAGCCGTTGAGGCATGTCAACATGACCCATAGCGATTGAGCACTGGCATTACTAACCTGTGGGAAGCCCGCCGCACCGTTGAAGTTTTGGACGCTAAAGAAGCCAGTATTGACCCATGCTCCCGTGGTTCCGTGGCCCGAAAAATTGACCAAGTACTTTCCGCCGTTCACTGCTCCGACGAGCAGGCCTTGAGCTGCAGGGTCAGCTATCATTTCATTCGGAGGCGGCAGCCCTCTGGAGACAAAGGTCTTGGGAACGCCCACCGGAAGTTCGGCAGCAAGTATATGGCTCATCGCATTAAAGTCATAGCCGTTCGGCACATCGTAGGCGAAAATTGCACCGCGATTGATGTTCTGCATCGCAGGAGTTTCAAATGCCATTACCTTCGCAAGGGCGTTCGTGACCTCGATAGGCAGTTTCGCAGGAATTCGCCCGACGGCCATTTCAGCGAGCCCGTCGCCGTTAAAATCGGCCAGAGCCTCATCGCTACCTGTTTCCGTATAGACGGTCGTGATCATCTTTACCGGAACCATGTTTTGAAATCCGCGGTTCTCGTAGTTCTTAGGATCATACGATCCGTCACCGAGAAACAGAACGTACCGTGGCGGTGTCTGCCAATTGGTTTTGGCGTAATTAAGAAATGCAGAAAGAGGAGCGGAACCCGCCATTCCGAAATTGAATTCGTCAAAAACATCCGCGATATCCACAACCTCGGCTGTGATACCTTGCCCTCGACGATAATTTGCCCACGCCTCGGCCTGTGTCAAAAGGTCTCCGTGGCTCACTATCAAAAAGTCCGAAGTGTGCCCCGGCGTCGCCAGTGACGATGCGTAATTCGGAATGATCGAGGCCGGCGTCAAAAATGCCGTGTCCTCCATCGCGTAAAAAACTCGTGAGCGATATGCCGGCAGGCTAAGATCAAATGTCGGGCCATTCGGCGAAATGCTAAGGTCGGTGACCTGCACCGGCTCGCCTTCGGTCGTAGTGTCGAACAGGCGAATATTCTGCGTCGTAAAACCGGTAACGGTCGAACGGCGATAGCCGGTTGTGAAAAACGCTGTGCGATTCTGATCCGCCGCAAACCGGCGTGCGTAATTAACCTTTACTGAATCGAACAGTACCAGGTCGCCCGCTGTCGTCGTGTTGAAGGTTAGCGTATTCACGCCCTCTACCAGAAATGAGGTCTGGATAAGAAAATCTGACGAAAACGGGTTTGTAAAGTTACCCGTAATGACGCCGAGAGCATTGCCGTTCAGCGAAACGTTGACAGCGTGCTGTGTGGTCGAAAAACCCTGAAGACTGACCTGTAGCTGGCTCTTGGTCGATGTTGTATCAATTCCGGTGACGTTAAACGTTACCGAGGCGGCAGGTGCCGTGCTGTTGGTGATAATGGCTCCCCAATAGTTTTCGGCGTCACCATTTAGGATGTCACTGATGTAGCTTCTTTTCTGACTATACTTATATTCATTCTGATAGTTTTTGGCGATCACCGGGCTGCCAACGGGCCGCGAGACGCGTGTGCCGATACGCTTGCCGGCGGTGGCACCATTGATCAGAAAATAATATCGCGTGTCACTTTCGATCGTGTTGATCGCCTTTGCATAAAATTCAATGTAGTTTGCTGAAGGTCCGACGATGATCGCCTGTTCAGCACCGTTACCAAACAATTGCCATTTGGTCGGGTCGCCCGCGACGTCAAATCCTGCGGCAAGCAGATCGGCTTTCATAACTCGATAAAGGCCGTCCGTCCTGATGCCTATCTTCACGCCGACCTGCGTCGCCAAAAAACGTTGCATCGCGAGATCGGACTGCTGACGCGACTTACCGACTTCGTTCTGCAGATCTTTAGGTAATACCAGCGTGGTTGTTTCGATGTCGCCATTCGAGGTGCTGGTCGCAAGATCTTCTGCGCTGCGGCCTGCGACATCAATTAGTCTCGAAACAAATTCCGTTGTGAATCGCTGCGAAGTGAATCGCGTTCCGTCGTACCGTATGCCTTCGATCTCGAAAACATCACTGTATTGCCCATCCTGGAAATAGAATCCGCGATCCATCTGTCCGGCGATCAGTACCGACGGATTTACCTGTTCCCGGCCGGTGGACGTTAGGCGAAAAATGTCAAAACCCAACACCGCGTTGTCGTTGGCCATCGACCACTTAAACCAAACTCCATTGCCGTCTGAATAGGCATGAGTCTCAGCGAAAGCCATCGTTTTGTCTTTTTCAACGAACGGATTGATCCGGCTTTTTGCGGTCTTTTGGGCCGACAAATCGGAAACCGCTACGAACAGCAGCGTGAACGCAAAAATAGCAGTCAAAGTCTTTCTCATATGATCCTCTTAAACGCCGGTTGTATCTGATCCAACCGGGCGCGCAAACCTGGCTAGGAAGGGTGACTTAAATTTACAACTTTTTCGTCAAAATGCCAAGAAAAATCGGCACATTTAACACATACGTAAATACACTTAATTTATTCCATATTTCAAACTAATTTGCCGCCGCATCTGCCTGGCTGATCAATTGCCGCAAGACGTACGGCAAAATGCCGCCGTTCTTGTAATATTCGATCTCGATCGGTGTATCGATCCTCAAGGTCAATGTCACTTCGATCGAGGTTCCGTCCGCCTTATTGATAGTCAAAGAAACGTCTTGGCGCGGCCTGATATCGCCCGCTTCGAGTCCCGTCAGATCAAACGTTTCCGTGCCATCGAGCCCAAGCTTAGCCGCCGAATCGCCGTCTTTGAACTGTAGCGGCAGCACGCCCATTCCGACAAGATTCGAGCGGTGAATTCTCTCGTAAGACTCAACAACAACAGCCTTTACGCCCATCAACGCAGTTCCTTTAGCCGCCCAATCACGCGAGCTTCCGGTCCCGTATTCCTTGCCCGCAAATATCATCAACGGCGTCTTCTCGATGTCGTACTGCATCGCCGCGTCGTAGATGGACATCTCGGCTCCGTCGGGCTGGTGCTTCGTGTAACCACCCTCAACCGGAGCGACCATCGTGTTCTTGATACGAACGTTGGCAAACGTTCCACGCAGCATCACGCGGTCATTACCGCGACGCGATCCGTACGAGTTAAAATCCTCAGCCGCAACGCCTTTCTCTTGTAAATACAATCCAGCGGGCGAGTTGGCCTTGATAGCACCGGCAGGAGAAATATGATCCGTCGTTACTGAATCGCCAAAGATCGCAAGAGCCCGTGCATTGTGAATATCTGAGAAACTGCCCGTTTTCATCGAGAAATTCTCAAAGAACGGCGGCTCCTGAATATACGTCGATTCGCGATCCCATTCGTAGATCTGCCCGACGCTCGTTTCGATGCTGTTCCAAAGCGGGTTGTCCTCAGCAAACTGTGTGTATAGATTCTTGTAAGTTTCAGGATCAAAGGCAGTAGCGAGATATTCTTTAACCTCGTCAAGCGAAGCCCAAATGTCGCGAAGATAAACGTCATTCCCGTCGCGGTCTTGCCCGATCGGATCAAGAACAACGTCTTTCAAGACGGTTCCCGCTAGTGCGTACGCAACGACAAGAGGCGGCGACATCAGAAAATTGGCCTTAATGTTCTGATGAACACGAGCCTCGAAATTGCGGTTACCCGACAAAACGGAGGCTGCGATAATGTCATTCTCGACAACTTCCTCTTCGATCGACGGATCTAGGGGCCCGGAATTTCCGATACATGTCGTACATCCGTAACCGACCAGATCAAATCCAACTTCGTTCAAATACTGTTGCAAACCGGCCTTTTCGAGATATTCCGTCACAACACGCGAGCCCGGGGCAAGCGAGGTCTTAACATACGCCGGAACCTTCATTCCGCGTTCCGCTGCCTTTTTCGCAACGATCCCGGCAGCGATCATTACCGACGGGTTTGACGTATTCGTACACGAAGTAATAGCCGCAATTAGCACGTCGCCGTTGCCAATATTCGTTGTAATGACGGGCGAGTCGTCCTCGGAAATATCAACGCGGTCGGGCGTCGGACGATTATTGACCATCTCGATCTCGGTTTCGGTGTTGG
>JANLTF010000540.1:0-2673 GCA_031362825.1 Acidobacteriota bacterium
GCTCGCCAAACTCGTCGGCGAATGGCACGGACCAACGACGACATGGTTCGAGCCGGACGTAGTTGCGGACGAGTCGCCGATGACCGGAAAAATGACGGCGATACTCGGCGGGCGATTTATTCTGCACGAGTACAACGGCGAAATGCAGGGCAAGCCGTTCGAGGGAGTGGCGATCTACGGATTTGACCTCGCGACGAACAAATTTCAGACTGCGTGGATCGATAGCTTTCATATGTCTACGGCGATCATGCTTTTCGAAGCCGATGCGGGCGAAAAGATCGCGGGCTTTGGGACATATTATACCGGCCCGGAAACACCGCGTTGGGGCTGGCGGACCGAGATCGACATCTTGGACGACAATAATATGGTGCTGACGGCCTACAATGTCACGCCCGAAGGCGAAGAGTCTAAGGCGACTGAAACGCGTTACGGGCGAGTAGCGTAGCGATTGAAAAAATGCGATACGTGGTTTCGGCAATGCTGGTGGTGGTTTCGATCATTCATCTGCTGCCGGTTTCGGGCGTACTTGGCGGCGAGAGGCTGGAAATGCTTTACGGCATCTCGTTTAGCGAGCCAAATCTGGCGATACTGATGCGGCATCGAGCGGTATTGTTCGGAATACTTGGCATACTCATGTTGGTCGCCGCGTTTCGAACTAGTTTGCAGCCAATGGCTTTGGCGGTAGGAACCGTGAGCGCCGTCTCGTTCATCGGCCTCGCTTGGGTGACGGGAGGCTACAATTCCGAGATCGATCGCGTCTTCGTTGCCGATATTGTCGCTTTGGTTTGCCTGGTCAATAGGAAGTTTCGCGTATGTTTTCGATGCATACCGGCAAGTTTAGTTTTAAGGTAATTGAAGACGGATGTCAGAACAGATAAAAGTAACTATAAACGAGCAGGAAATTGAGACGGACGCTGGTGCGCGGCTGATCGATGTGTGCCGTGACAACGGATTTGGAATTCCGTCGTTTTGCTATTACCAGGACCTCGAGATCCAGGCTTCGTGCCGTATGTGCCTCGTTCGCATCGACAAAATGCCGAAGCTGCAAACCTCCTGCACGATCAAATGCACTGACGGTATGGTCGTCACCACGCAGTCCGAAGAGGTCGAAAAGGCCCAGCGTGCGATGGGCGAATTTCTGCTGACCAATCATCCGCTCGACTGCCCGGTTTGCGACCGCGGCGGCGAGTGTGAATTGCAGGAAGTGATCTTCGATTGGGGCGATGTCGAAGAGCGTTTTAACGAGAAAAAGAACCGAGAGCCCGAAAAATATCTGTCACCAATCGTCGCCAACGACCCGCAGCGATGCATCCTGTGCAAACGCTGCACACGCGTTTGCGACGAATGGATGGGCGAAGACGCGATCGAGGCCGGAAATCGCGGCGTCAATACCGTGATCGGTACGTATGGCGGTTGGCTCAATTGCTCGCAGTGCGGTAACTGCATCGAGGTATGCCCGACGGGAACTCTGCTTGACGGAGTTTACCGCCACGAAACGCGACCCTGGGAACTCGAACAGACCGTGACGACCGACGTTTACGGCAGCGACGGTATGCAGCTTTCGATCGGTTCGCGAGCCGGAAAGGTCCATCGAATTGTAGCCCGTGACCGTTATGTTAACGGCCTGAATGGCGAATTTCTTGACGTAAAGGCCCGCTTTGCGCACGAATTCGTCAACCACGCCGACCGCATTAAAACGCCGATGATCCGCTATTCAAAAGGTGGAAAGCTGATTCCATCGACTTGGGACGCCGCGATCAAGTTCGCCGCTGATAAGCTGAAAGAACACGGCAAGAATATTGGCGTGATTGCGAGTCCGCGACTGACGAATGAGGCAATTTTTACACTCAATCGATTCGCCAATGAAGCTGCCGGAAGCGGAAATATTGCCGTTTCAGACGTGTCCGATCTCGCTCCGGTCTTTGATAATCTGAGCGTTCCGCTCTGCACGCATAAGGAAATCCGTTACGCCCAGACGATCGTTCTCATCGGCGGCGAACCTGAGGAAGAGCAGAGCTACACGGCCAAACAGATCCGCCAAGCCGTGAGAAATGGCGGTGCGAAATTTATATGTGTTAACGACACGCCGATCAATATTTCGCGGCGTGCGACGCAGTTTGTGCATGTAAATGCGGGATCGATTGATGCTTTTGCGTTGGCAATTGCCGATGCGGGAGGCAGTTCTGATGCGGCCAACAAACTCGGTATTGACCCTAGCGAGATCGACGCGGTTCGGAAGACCATCAGCGAAACGACGGGCGAATTGATCATTATGTTTGGCGGCGAACTTTCGGTCGAGGCTCAGACCGCAATTGCGGCTTCGGCTGCGGGATTTGCTGCTGATAATCGCCGCGTTACGGTGCATCCGCTGCCGAAATACAACAACTCGGTTGGTTCTCACGATATGACGCCGTGCCGCAAATCGGTTGACGATGTTGTAAAGAATTCGAAGGCATTGCTTATCGGCGGCAGTTTGCAGGACGCGAGCGTTCTTGCTGGCAAAGATTTTGTCGTCGTGCAGGAGCTTTTTCAAACGGAAACGACCGATCACGCGGATGTCGTTTTCCCGGCGGCAAGCTTTGCCGAGGTTGACGGAACGTTTACCAACAACGCCGGCAATGTACAGCGTGTCCGCAAAGCGATCGAGCCAGTTCACCAGTCAAAGCCCGATTG
>JANLTF010000418.1:0-1556 GCA_031362825.1 Acidobacteriota bacterium
ATCTCGTCGAAGATGCAACGCAGACACGGCGTTTGATGCGGAATGATAGTCATCGTCGTGCCATAGCTCGACACGGCCGCCCCGTAGATCCAGGTCTTGTCGTGCTTGACGCAAGCGTCGTTGAGCAGATATCGGACCTGAAAATTGTCACTGCCGTCGAGCACGAGATCGCAGCCGTCGATGAGCAATTCGATATTCGAGTGATTTATATCAGCGACGATCGCCTCGACCTCGATCCCAGAATTGATCTCCCGGATCCGATTCTTGGCCGCAACTGCCTTGGGCAAATGCTCATCGGCGTCGGTCTCTTTGTACAGTGTCTGCCGCTGTAGATTTGTGTATTCAACAAAATCGCGATCAACGATCCGCAGTTTCCCCACGCCGGCACGAGCCAGCATCTCAGCATGGGCCGCTCCAAGAGCACCGCAGCCGACAAGCAGCACACGCGAATCGAGCAGCCGCTCCTGCCCTTCGCGGCCTATCTCACGAAACAAAATTTGTCGGCTGTACCGTTCGTTCATCGAGTTTTGCGTATCCGTTTCGACGTCACCCACTCGTCCCATTCTTTGCCGTATCCGGTATAGGTTATGAGATGGACGCCGCCCTGAAGCTCCAAAACGGTTGCCGGATACCATTTCTTTTGCCACTCGACCTCGACGTTTGAGCCTTTGGCAAACTGTGTGACCTTCGCCTGACGGACCTTGTTGTCGGCGACCCATTCGTCATCGGTCGATTCGTAGCCGTAGTAATGCACCTTTTGCTGGCCGGGCTTCGAATCGATAATAAACCCTTTGTACCAGCCGTCAATGCTGTACGCTTCGATGCGTTCACCGATCCGCGGCGAGGTCGACCTTGCGGCCGGACCGATCACCGTCTGCGGATCAAAATCGTTCGTGAAGACGATCGTCGACATTTGCTCTTCGCCAAACAGCATATCTTGCTCGCTGTTTTTGCCAAGTTCGGCAAACGTCACGCTTCCGTTTCGGTCAATATCGACAAACGGTTCGCCGTTAAACGCCGAAATGAGCGATTCGGTAAATGTCCAGTTCCCGGTCGAGACCTGGCTGGCGAGCGAAGACGTCAGCACGCCGTATGACACGCGGCGTTTTGTGCGTTTTACGGAGTCGGCCATCGCTCCGGAGTAGCAATTATCAAGCGCGATGATGGCATTTGAACCGCGAAAATTCTGTTCGATCGCGTCCGGTATCGAATCAAATTTCCAGCCCTTATTCTTGCCGCCGACATCGTATGTGATCAGATATGGCGTGCCGGCGTCCTCGTCTTTGTGGCCGTGGCCCTCGAAATAAACAATAACCCAATCGCCGGGAGCCGGTTTTTTGAGAAATTCGGCAAATTGACGCTCGACCGACGCGGTCGTCGCCGCTTCATCTTGCAAATAAACGATCTGGCTGGCGGGAACGCCTCGACTCTTCAATGTTTCGCGAAGCACAATATCCTTGCGGTCCTTTTGCGGAAATGACGCCCAAGTAGCCGAATCTTTCCATTCGACAAGACAAACCATGAACACCCACGTTCGCTTCGCGTCCCACTGTTTT
>JANLTF010000429.1:0-14926 GCA_031362825.1 Acidobacteriota bacterium
TCGATACGGCGGTAATCCCGATGTGATCAGTCAGCGTCCGGCCCGCGCAAAGTTATATGAATTCATGGACCGCAATGCACCGGTTTCGGAACGAATTTTTGGCGGCGAAACGGACTATCTGCGGCCGCAGTTCATACAGCCTTACAGATGCAAAAATGTGCTGATCGAGGGCGTCAATATCATCGATTCGCCGATGTGGGAAGTGCATCCGGTGCTATGCGAAAACGTAACTGTAAGAAACGTGAACATCGAGACGCACGGGCCGAACAACGACGGCTGCGATCCCGAATCGTGTAAGGACGTACTGATCGATAACTGCTTTTTCGATACCGGTGACGATTGTATCGCCATTAAATCGGGCCGCAATAATGACGGTCGCCGCATCAACGTTCAGACCGAGAACGTCATCATCCGCAATTGCACAATGCGTGACGGACACGGCGGCATAACGGTCGGCAGCGAGATATCGGGCGGAGTTCGTAATGTCTTTGCACACGATAATAAGCTCGACAGTCCTGATCTGTGGACGGCGATCCGCTTCAAAAATAACGCGTCACGCGGCGGAAAGCTTGAGAATTTTTATTACAAGAACAACACGATCGGCACGGTCTCGCGGGCTGTTATCGAGATCGATTTTAATTACGAGGAAGGGGCGAAAGGCGAGCACATTCCGCTGGTGCGAAACGTGCAGATCGACGGGCTGACGTGCGGTTCGGGCAATCGTGCGGTCGATCTGCAAGGCCTCGACAATGCTCCGATCTACGACGTTTCGCTCAAGAATTGTACGTTTGGAGCAATGAAAAATCCGAGCGTGATCAAGAACGTCAAAGGCCTCAAGCTCGAGAAAGTAACGGTAAGCGGTAAGCCCGTCGAATCACTTGGTTAACAGATGAAGACCATTTTACCTCTAATTTTTATCGCTTTTTTCGCGTCGATAGCACCGTCGCAGGTGCGCCTCTTTCTGGCTGGAGACTCCACCTGCGGCGATAAGCTGCCGGAAAAACGGCCCGAAACGGGCTGGGGCGAGATGCTGGGCAAGCATTTTAAGGACGGCAAGGTAAAGATCGAGAACCGTGCGATGAACGGCCGCAGCACAAAGACCTTCATTTCCGAAGGCCGCTGGCAAAAGATCGTCGATGATATGGTCAAGGGTGACTGGGTCTTTATTCAGTTCGGGCACAATGACGAATCGAAGGAGAAAGGCGAGCGCTATGCGCCGCCTGATATGTTCAGAGCTAACCTTGTGCGGTTCGTAAACGATGTTCGAGCGAAAGGCGGCAATCCGGTTCTCTTGACGCCGGTAATGCGCAGAAAATTTGACAAGGACGGGAATTTCATCGATCAGCATCCGGCAGAATATCCCGAGGCGTTTCGAAGTATCGCTAAAGAACTAAAAGTCCCGCTGATCGATATGCATCGAAAGACGGAAACGCTTATCAAAAGCTACGGGCCGGAAGGCTCACGCACCTTATTTTTGCAATCGAAGCCCGGCGAAAATCCAAATTATCCGAAAGGCGTTGACGACAACACACATTTTAATCCAAAGGGCGCCGATGAGGCAGCTTTACTGGTAGTCGAAGGCATTAGAGAAGGAAAACTCAAATTGCGGAAGTTATTGAAATGAAAAGATTTACATTTGTCCTTGGGATCGTTCTGGTTGCGGTATTTGGCTTGGCCGCACAGACGACGCCACTTTCGGAAAGGCTCGCCGATACGGCGATGAACCGCATTTGGGTCGATGCACGCAACCAGCCCGGCATTCCTCCTAAATGGAATTACGAGCAGGGCGTGATACTCAAGGCCATCGATGCGATGTGGAATACGACCGGCGACCCAAAGTATTTTCGACACATTCAAAAGGGAATGGATCACTGGATCGACGAGAGCGGCAACCACAAGGATTACCATCTCGAGGAATACAACATCGATCACGTCACGCCTGCCCTTGCGATGATGATAATGTACCGTGCGACCGGCAATGATAAATATCGCAAGATGGTCGATCTCTTCCGCTCGCAATTAAGGACGCATCCGCGAACGAACGAAGGCGGTTTTTGGCATAAAAAGATCTACCCTTTCCAGATGTGGCTCGACGGTCTGTATATGGGCCAGCCGTTCTACGCAGAGTATTCGCAGGTTTTCGCCGAGGACAATTGGGACGACATCGCGAACCAATTTGTCTGGATGGAGAAGCACAGCCGCGACGAAAAAACAGGCCTGCTCTACCACGGCTGGGACGAATCAAAGCAGCAAAAATGGGCGGACAAAACGACCGGTAGATCGCCACACGTTTGGGGACGTGCTATGGGCTGGTACGCAATGGGCCTCGTCGATACGCTAGAGTATTTCCCGCGAAATCATCCGCGTCGCGGTGAACTGATCGCAATTCTCGAACGCGAAGCCGCCGCCATTGAGAAATATCAGGACAAAAAGACCGGCGTCTGGTACGACATCATCGACCTGCCTGAGCGAAAGCCAAACTACATCGAATCGTCTGCGTCAGCGATGTTCGTCTATGCGATCGCACGCGGCGTTCGTGAGGGCTGGCTGCCTGAAAAATATATGAAGGTCGCAGTTAGCGGCTGGAACGGTATCAAGAAGGAGTTTATCAAGGTCAACGCCCAGGGCAACACCGATTGGGAAGGAACCGTGTCGGTTTCAGGCCTCGGCGGTAATCCGTATCGCGACGGCTCGTTCGAATATTACATGACTGAGAAGCTGCGTACGAATGATGCGAAGGGCCTCGGCCCCGCGATCCGTGCAGCCCTCGAACTGGAGGCGTACGAGCGAGGATGGCCGGGACGCGGCAAGACGGTGATGCTCGACGACTATTTTAATCACGAGATCAGGCCGAGCAAGAATTTTAAGGGCGACGAGATCTGGCATTACAAATGGAATGAACGCCCGGACGCCGGTTTCAGTTTCTGGGGCAATAATTTCCGTTCGCTGGGAGCGAATGTTGCTCAGCTTCGTGCCGAACCTACCGCGAGTGAACTCGCAAATTCGAGCGTTTATATCATCGTCGATCCCGACACGGCTAAAGAGACCGCAAATCCGAATTTTGTCGAGCCTCGGCACGTCAAGGCAATTGCAGATTGGGTCACACGCGGCGGCGTACTCATCCTGATGGGCAACGACGGGCAAAATGCGGAGCTTGAAAAATTCAACACGCTGGCGGAAACGTTCGGCATCAAGTTCAATAAGGACCGCAAATTCGAGGTCATCAACAACGATTATAAAATGGGCGGCGTCGAGATCGGTGCCGGAAATCCGATCTTTGCTACCACCAAAAAGATCTTCGTTAAAGAAGTTTCGACGCTGACGCTTTCCGGTAAAGCAAAGGCCGTGGTGACGGCGAATGGGGACAATCTGATGGCGATCGCAAAGCATGGCAAAGGTACTGTTTTCGTGATCGGCGATCCGTGGCTCTATAACGAATATGTCGACGGGCGCCGCCTCCCGGCAGAATTTCAAAACTTTGCGGCCTCTCGCGACCTCGCGAAGTGGGCGCTTGCACAGGCAAAAGGTAAATAATTTATGAGATGTTTTCTAGTCGTATTGTTTGTTTTAACGTTGTCGGCAGTGACTTTTTCTCAGGATCGAAAGCCGTCAAGCCCGGCCCGGCCCTACGTTGTCAGATCGAAACAACAAGTCGCTGATATCGAAAAGGCGCTAAAAACAAAGACCGGCAACACTAACGAAGACATCGTCGCGGCCGCAGGAGAGCAGACACGCGTCGCCATCTTTCATGACTCTAAACGCGAAGGTGATCTCAACGAAGTTCACGACGGATCGGACGATGTTTACTATGTCCTGCGCGGAACGGCGACGCTGATGCTCGGCGGCACGCTCGTTTCGCCAAACGAGATCAGCAAGGGCGAATGGCGTGCGAAAGAAGCGACCGGCGGCGACAAGGTTGAGATCAAGAAAGGCGATCTGATATTTGTTCCACGCGGCACGCGACATCAGCGGACCGTGACAGGCAAGGGATTTTCGATGATCTTGATCAAGATATTTGCCGCGACGCAGCCATCAAAGTAGTTTTCGACAAAAATAGCTAAATTGCTATAAAATAAGGTCAATAAGAAGATGCCGCGAAAAGTACCAGCAGTTTTCAAAAATCTAAATTCGGAGAAAAACGGGACAACCGCCGAAGAGGTCGTCGAGCGCCTTCGCAACATGATCCATAACGGCGAATTGTCATCGGGCGACCGTCTGCCGCCGGAACGCGATCTTGCTAAGCTGCTCGGTGTCAGCCGTCCGACTTTGAGAGCCGGAATACGATCGCTCTCGACGATAGGCATTTTGCAGTCTAAACAAGGTGCGGGGACGTTTGTCGCACCGGCGGACGAATCTCCAACACTCGACAGCGGAGCCTTAAGAATGTTGTCGGCTCTGCATGGATTTACGTCGGATGAGATGTTTGAGGCTCGCCTCGCACTCGAAATGAGTATTGCCGGCCTTGCGGCTGAGCGTTCGACGAGCGAACAGATGACGCTGATGGCCGAGGAGATCACCGGAATGTATGCGTCGCTCGACGATCCCGAACAGTACTTGGTCCACGATATGCGGTTTCACCAGACGATCGCGGCCGCGTCGAACAATCGAATTCTCACTTCGCTGATGAATATGGTCGCCACGATCCTTTTCGACAGCCGCAGCAAAACCGTAAAGCGGGCGACCGATCTCAAACAGAGCGCCGAACAACACCACGAGATCTACCGCGCAATGCGAGAACACGACGCCGAAGCCGCCCGTATGGCGATGCACGACCACCTCGTCGAAACGCAGAAAGCACAGCGTCTCGAAGAAATGGAAAGTGCGGCCCGCAACGGCAAGAAATAACCACACTGGACCAAGCGATATGAGATTCCTTTCGAGATCATTTCTGATCCTCGTCTTTGCCGCCTATTTTGCAACCGCTCAGGTCTCAAAGGTCTGGGTCGCCGATAACGGAGACGGCACATACAATAATCCGATAATCAACGCCGATTATTCCGATCCGGACGCGATCCGCGTCGGCGACGATTACTACATGACGGCGTCGAGCTTCAACGCCGTGCCGGGACTTCCGATCCTTCACTCAAAAGACCTAGTAAACTGGCGGCTGATCAATCACGTTTTCCGCGAACAGGAACCGAAGGACGTTTTTGCCAAACCGCAACACGGCGGCGGGGTTTGGGCTCCGGCGATACGTTTTCACGCCGGGGAATTCTACATCTATTTTCCCGACCCGGACTTTGGCATTTATATGACCAAGGCAAAAGATCCGGCGGGCGAATGGTCAAAGCCGACCTTGATCAAGGAAGGAAAAGGCTGGATCGACCCTTGTCCGCTGTGGGACGAAGACGGAAACGCATATCTCGTCCACGCCTTCGCGGGCAGCCGGGCCGGGATCAAGAGCATTCTCGTAGTCACACGCATGAACCGCGAAGGCACAAGGATCATCGACGACGGCGTGATCGTTTTTGACGGCCACGAATCTGACTCGACGGTCGAGGGGCCGAAATTTCTTAAAAAGGACGGATACTATTACATTTTCGCCCCGGCCGGCGGCGTTGCGACGGGCTGGCAGCTCGCACTTCGTTCAAAGAATATCTACGGGCCGTATGAGAAAAAAGTAGTTCTCGCTCAGGGCAAGACAAACGTCAACGGGCCGCATCAGGGAGCACTGGTCGATACACCGTCGGGCGAATGGTGGTTTCTGCACTTTCAGGACAAGGGACCGTATGGCCGTGTGGTTCATTTGCAGCCGACGGTTTGGAGAAACGGCTTTCCGGTGATGGGCTCAGATCCGGATGGCGACGGAACGGGCGAACCGGTGATGACGTTCAAAAAGCCGAATGTCGGCAAAACATATCCTATCAACACGCCGCCTGATTCGGACGAATTCAACGGCAACCAGATCGACCGCCAATGGCAATGGCACGCCAATTCGGACGCCCGTTGGGCATTTCCATTTCCCTACAAAGGCGTTTTGCGGATGAACTCGGTTCAGTTACCAGTAGGCTACAAAAACCTGTGGGACCTTCCAAATCTGCTGCTGCAAAAATTCCCGGCAGATGAATTTACGGCAACCGTAAAATTGAAACTCGCTCCGCGATTCGAAGGTGAACGCTTTGGTCTTGTGGTAATGGGACTCGACTATTCCCTGATCGGCGTGGCGAACCGCGGCGGCAAAATGTACATTTGGCAAGCAACCGCCAGGGACGCCGACAAAGGCGCGGCGGAAACGGAAAGTTCTTCGCAATTGCTCGCATCAAACGATTTTTATTTCCGTGTCACGGTTAAAGCCGGTGCAATGTGCACCTTCAGTTACAGTATCAACGGCAAGAGTTTTACGGCTGTCGGCGAACCTTTCAAGGCACGCGAAGGCCTCTGGATCGGGGCGAAAGTTGGGTTTGTCTATACGCGTCCCGGCAAATTCAACGATGCCGGTTCCGCGGATCTTGATTGGTTTCGAGTGGAAAAATAAGCTAGCCACGAATGCAGGAATGAAAATCAAGTCGTGCATTCGTGGCTTCGTTTGAACCTTAGTCGATCTTAGCGACCTCGAGTTTGGGTGAGAGCAAATGTATTAGAAGCAAAGCGATAAGATACGCTGATGCGGCTATGATAAAGATCGGAACGTAGCTATTTGATTTAGCCAAAATGTAGCCGACAAGCGGTGCGATGACCATGCCGCCGATCGCTCCGAACATGCCGCCAATGCCGACGACCGAGCCGACTGCCTGTTTCGGGAAAGTGTCGGACGTGAGCGTAAACAGATTTGCCGACCAGCCTTGGTGTGCCGCCGCCGCAATGCCGATCAGGATCACGCCGAGCCAGAGGCTCGATGTGACAGACGCCAATACGATCGGTACGACCGCTAGTGCGCATATCAGCATCGCCGTTTTTCGTGATCGATTGATCGTATAACCACGTTTGATCAATGCTGACGATAGCCACCCGCCACCGACGCTGCCAACGTCTGCAATGATGTAGATCACGGCGATCGGTAATCCAAAAGACTTGAGGTCAAGCCCGTGCTGCCTTTGCAAGAAATCCGGCACCCAAAACAGATAGATCCACCAGATCGGATCGGTCAGAAATTTGCCAACTGCGAAAGCCCACGTTTGGCGATATTTCATCAGCTTTGCCCAAGGTATCTTGGTCGTCGGTTCGGCAGGATCGCTCTGTATATATGCCAGTTCCTCCTTTGAGAGCCGAGGATGCTCCTCAGGGCGTTTGTACATCAAAAGCCAAAAAGCGAGCCAGATAAAGCCGAGGACGCCGGTGACAATAAACGCCTCGTACCAGCCCCAGATCGCGACCAGAATTGGTACGACAAGTGGCGTGACGAGTGCTCCGACGTTGGTTCCGGCATTGAATATGCCTGTCGAGAGTGCGCGTTCTTTCTTTGGAAACCACTCAGCGGTCGTTTTGATCGCAGCCGGAAAGTTGCCCGACTCACCAAGTCCAAGGACGAACCTCGCCACGATAAAGCCGGCCACCGATACTGAGAGGACGATCGACCATGGTGCGAAACCGAGTGGCGTAATGATGGCATTTACCACCGAAAGCAACCCGTCAATAATCGGCGTCAGAATCGGAAGTGCAACTTCGCCGACGCCTACGGCCCAGGCGTGCATCATCGCACCGATGCTCCACAATATGATCGCGACAGTGAAACCGATCTTCGTGCCGAACTTGTCCATGAAACGCCCGGCGAAGATAAAGCCGAGGGCATAGGCCGTCGAAAACGCGAAGATGATCCAGCCGTAATCAATGTCCGTCCAGCCAAACTCTGCCGTCAATGTAGGCTTTAGGATCGCTATAACCTGACGGTCCACATAGTTAATGGCCGAGGCGAAAAATAGCAAGGCGCAGATAGTCCAACGGTAGCGGCCGACGCGTTTAACGACATCGCCAATTCCCGCGATAGCTGCTCCGGTCGCAGAACCGCCCGATTCTTCCGGTGCCGCTAGAAACTCGCCGTCGTCCTGCTCTTTCTGACTCTCAATGATCTCGGATTGTTCGTTCATTCGCTTGTTCGCTCCTAAATTATCATGATGCCGTTAGATAGATATTCCCTGCTTTTGACCGTCACACTGATCTGCGGAAAGTCCGCCGTAGCGGTCACGGATTCAACGCCGTTTTCCGCAACGATATACGTGTCCTCGACCTTTGTGCCCGTGATCGACGGATTCCACGAAAAGGCCTGGTGCAATTGCACGACTTCGGTGCTTTTCGGATGAGCGACCCATTCGCGGGTTCGGTATCCGGCGGCTCCGCCTTGATGATGGCGGTCGATCTCGTTGGCGAAACCTTGTTCGGCATAAGCTGCGGCAGCTCTTTGATAAAGTTCACTGCCTGTTGCTCCGGGAAGCGTTGCGTCGAGCAAATGTGCATTTACGAACGCCGCGGCTTCGGTCTTTCTTTTCAATTCGTGCGGCACTTCGCCGACGCAGACCATTCGGCTGAGGCTGACGATCATTCCGCCGCGTTTCGCACACGTAACAAGCAAAAGCGTCTTTTCAAAACGATTTGCCGTCGGTACAGGATGGCGAAATCTAGCGATCCGTTCGTCCGCCGCCACCAGCGTAACGACCGACGCCATTCTACCCAAAGCCAGTTCGCACCTTAGCTTTTCAGCAATTTCAATTTCAGTCTCGCCCGGTGCTATCTTGTCGATCACTTGCCGCATCGCCGCCGCTGCATCGCAGCCAAGAGAGCGGTACCGGACGATCTCATCTTTAGTCAACGAGTACCGGCAAGGAGCGATCTTGTTTTCGATCGCGTAATCGGACGCGACATTGCCCCCGCAAATAGCCGCCGCTTTTTCGATCACGAGATTTCCGTGCGCTTTTTCGTCTTGCCAACTGTACTCTATCGGCTCAAAATCGTCCACCGAAACCTCTTCCGCGAGCATTCGCTGCATCTCGATGTTGTTGGCGAGCAAGTAGCGTTTGCCGTTCGCCGTCACGAGCAAAGATGCGGCCCCGTTTTCGCGGCTGAGGTCGATACCGTTTGTGGCTCCGCCCGTCAGCCAGGCGAAATTGTGCTGGGCATTGATCAAAACCCCTTTCAAATCATTTTCTACCAAAACCTCTGTAAGTCGAGCGGTTTTGATTTCAATTTCGTTGGACATTAGCAACTTGGCCCTTACTTACGTGCGGGCTACTGACACATCTACAGATTAACACCACTTGCCAAAAATCCGCCGTCAACGACCATTATCTCGCCGGTTACAAAGCTCGCCGCTTCGGATGACAGAAAGACAGCGGCACCGGCTAGTTCCTCGACCTTGCCGAAACGGCCCATTGGCGTGCGGGTCAGGAATTCGCGGCCGCGTTCGCTCTCGTCGAGAAGTTTTTCGTTGAGAGCTGTGCGAAAAACGCCTGGTGCGATCGCGTTTACATTAACGCCTCTCTTTGCCCATTCGATAGCGAGCGATTTGGTAAGCGACGCGACTGCGGCCTTACTAGCAGCGTAGGCAGCGACCTCGTACAAGGCAACGAACGTCGAAAGCGATGCGATATTGACGATCCGGCCATAGCCATTTTCGATCATGTGACGGCCAAATACCTGACAAGATCGGAGCGTGCCGGACAGATTGGTTTCCATGATGCCGTTCCAAGTCTCTTCGTCTACGTCGAGCGTCGGCTCACGTTTCGTGCGGCCGGCTGAGTTTACGAGAATATCGACTTTGCCAAAAGCATCAACACATTCTGTGAGCAGATTCTCGATCGATGCCTTGTCCGACACATCCGAGGTACAACGGATCGTGCGGCGTCCCAAACCTTCGATCTCGGCCGCCGCGGCCTCGACTTGATCGATTCTGCGTGATGTGCAGACAACATCCGCCCCGGCCCGTGCAAGGCCGTGAGCGATCGCCCGGCCGATACCTGACGTGCCGCCGATGACAACGGCGACCCTTCCATTAAGTTCTAATTGTGAAAAGCCCATACTATGATCTTTTTGTATTGGTCACCCATTGATTTAAGTAAAAGGTAATACCATTTAGACGGTGACGAGAATTTGTGTCTGGTCGCCAGACCAGCCTTGTTTTTGAACAAATACAATAATTGCCTGAATGTGTGAGCAAAAATGTCGATGATCGCTTTAAATCCAAGATTTCGGAAAATTATACTTGATTTTAATTGGTTTAACCAATTAAGATATTAACCTAAAGATATCTCTATGCAAACTTCCGCAAAAAAAATTGTTGACCGTCGCGTTGCCGGAGAAAATGTCTGGCTCGGCCTTACGGAAAACGAGCAGAAATTTGACTCGATAAATGACGCGTTTAAGTATAACGTGCTCGACTCCGAAGACGCCGTCGGCCATGCGATGTATGACGAGCTAGTCGCATACGCGGACGAAAAACCGGGTGACATTACCGTCATACTTTTAGGCGGCCGTGGAGCTCAGGCGATGTATCGTATTATCGCGAGACTTGCCGAAACTCACGAGATCGACGGCCTGCTCGGTCGCCTGCACGTTTTCACGCAGGATGCTCTCGCTCCGATGCGTATGGCAAACGGCCTGAGCTTTGTCCGCGACTTCGAACGGCTGCTCGGCCCTGCGTTTTTCGCAAAGATCAAGAGCTTTACGCCGATGATCACCGAGACGGACGATATAGAAGGCGAACTGGTCAAATATGTCGAAAAACTTGAGGGCCTCGGGGGCATCGACCTGTTTTTCCTTGGCCTCGGACCAGAGGCCGAGGCGGCCTCGCACCTTTGCTATATCAAGCCTGGCTGCGGAGCTCAATTTAACGATTTCGCCGGTATCATCCCGATCAGCTCAAGCATTCTCGAACATCACATCGCCAAATTCAAGGTCGGCGGCAGCGAAATTTCAGAGGCAGACGAAGCCGAATGCCGCAATGCGTCCTACATTCTCACGCTCGGCCCCGCAGCGATACTTTGTGCGAAACGCATCGTGCAGTCGATCGTCGATGCATCGACCGCACCTGCAAAGGTTCCGAGCTTCAAGCGGATGATCGAGACCGAACTCTCAAACGATCCTGAAACATTACAGCAGCAGGTGGACGAAAATCCAGGCTTGCTGGTGCGGCTGCACGGCGACGTTCGCAGCTTTGTCCTCCCGGATCTTTTTGCATAACCAATATGTTGGATACCTACGCCGAAAAAGCAGTTGCTGTCAGCGATTACGCGATCATCGTCAACTCAGACGACAATGTCGCCGTCGTCAAAAACGAAACTGCGGCCGGTTTGGAACTTCTGCTTCCTGACGGTGATTATGTTGTCGTAAGGGCGGCCGTTCCGCCGGGGCATAGGTTTGCGACCGCTGAGATACCGGCTGGTGAATTTGTCCGTCAATACGGCCAGCCGATTGGCACTTCGCTCGGTATCGAGAAGGGCGAATGGGTGACGCATGAGAATATGTCCGACGATGTGCCAGTCGTGCGGCAATTGCCCGAGGACCTGCACACACCTGCTCCTGACTACTTTGACGCGAGCGAGACCGATACCTTTATGGGGTTTCGCCGTGCGGACGGACGTGTTGGGACGCGCAATTTCGTGCTGATCGTGCCGACCTCGATGTGCGCAAGCCATGAGGCGACCCAGATCTCGATGATGGCTGAGTTTATGCACTACACCCGCGAGAAGTTTCCTAATGTCGATGGCGTAGTCGCCATTCCGCACAACAAAGGTTGCGGCTGTCAGGACGGTTCGACGCTCGACGTGATGATGCGGACACTCTCAAACTACGCCGATCACCCAAACGTAGGCGGCGTTATCCTCATCGATCTCGGCTGCGAAAAGACAAACCTTTCGTTCGTCGAAAAATACCTTACCAAACGAGAAAATCCGATAATGAAGCCGGTTTACAAGATCGGGATCCAAGACGTCGGCGGCACACAGGCGGCGATCGAGCTCGGTTTGCAATACGTCAAGGAGTTGCTGCCTGAGGTCGATAAATGCGTCCGCGAGGAATTTCCGGTTAGCGAACTCGTTCTTGGCGTCAAATGCGGCAGTTCCGATGGATTTTCGGGAATCTCCGCAAATCCATCACTCGGCTACACCTCGGACCTGCTCGTGAAAAGCGGCGGAACCGTCCTGTTAACTGAGGTTCCCGAGTTTTGCGGAGCAGAACACATTCTTGCCAATCGTGCGAAAGATTCGGCAACGGGAAGAAAAATTTACGCTTTGGTCGATTGGTACAAGGAATACGCGTCGAAATTCGGCGGCGTGCTCGGCCAGAATCCGAGCACGGGCAACAAGGCCGGCGGTTTGCTGAATATAACGATCAAGTCGCTCGGTGCGATCGTCAAGGCCGGAACGACACGGATCGAGGACTGTGTCGAATACGCGGAAACGCCAACGTCGCGTGGAATCAATTTAATGCAGGGACCTGGTTACGATCAGGAATCAACGCCCGGGCTCGTCGCTGCCGGAGCAACCGTCGTCGTCTTTACCACAGGTAATGGCACAACGATCGGCAATGCCATCGCTCCGGTCATCAAACTCGCCTCGAATAATCGTGTCTTTGAGAAAATGTCGCAGGACATCGATATTTCTGCCGGCAATGTCATCGATGGCACCGAGAGCATTGCCGAGGTGGGCACGCGGCTTTTCGAACACGTACGGCAGACGGCCAGCGGTGAGATCCAAGCTAAGGCCGAGATACTCAAACACCGAGAATTTCAATTTTGGGCAGAGCAGACCGTTTCGCTATAAGATGAGTAATTTCACGCGCAAACGCGTCACTCTTAACTAATGCAGACACAGATCAAATTAGAAAAGATCGATCCGGCGACATGCTTCGTCAAGGCAACGCACACACAGAAGGGCCGGACAAACTCTGTTTCGCCCGGTGCGACGGCTTCGCGCAATCTTTTTTACGGCCGTATAATTATCGAGGTTGCTGACGCTCCGATCGCATTTGAGAATGCGACGCACGAGACCGGCCTCGTTTGTCTAAACGGCTCGGGCCACGTCACGACCGGCGGGCAGACATTTGCGATGAACCGCTATGACGCGTTGTATATACCTCGCGATTCAAAGATCAGTGCGGCGAGCGATGGTGATTTTGACCTTGCCGAGATCTCGTCGCCCGTCGAGAAGCAGTATCCGTTACAGTTTGTTGCGTTTAACGATATCCGTGAAAATCCGTCGCTTCATTTCACAGTCAGCAAACCGCCCAACGAACGCGACCTCAACATCCTGCTCGGCAAGAACGTAGAGGCCGGCCGCATCATGGCGGGTGTGACATTTTCGTCCGACGGCAACTGGACGTCCTTCCCGCCGCACGAGCATCACGACATGCTCGAAGAGGCGTACCTCTACATCGACATGCCCGCTCCGCAGTGGGGAATTCAGATGGTTTACACAAATCTCGACGAACCCGAACTCGTCCAGGTCGTCCACGAAGGCGACGTCGTCCTAATGCCTCAGGGCTATCACCCAAACGTAGCCGCTCCCGGCGGGCAGATCAATTTCCTCTGGATGATGGCCGCCAACCGCGAGGGCGACGACCGCCAATTCGGCGTCGTCAACGTCCAACCCGAATACGCCGCCGGCGGCTCAGGCCTCGAAGCGTCAAGAAAGTAGCTCCCGAAGCCGAACCAGAAATACCGAGCCATAAAAAATTAAAAGAGAAAATGGAGCCGCCCATCGGAGTCGAACCGACGACCTTTCGATTACGAATCGAACGCTCTACCAACTGAGCTAGGGCGGCAAATTTTGTGGTGTCGGGTGTTCGAAAACGTGGGACGTTTTGCGCACTCGATTCGGCAAGGCCGAATTACAAAATATACGGTTTTGTGGGGTGTCGTGTCAAGGAACGGCGTTTTATGACATGGCAATTCTCGGGTGGGTTTGTTGCAGTCATTCCGGCATTCGATAAAATTTTGATCATCTCATGCGATGGTGTCACGGCTTAAATGATCCCCAAGATATCAAAGTTGGCAATGTTCCCAATTTATTGATAAGAATCTGAAAATACGCTACCAGAAGCCGGTGCAGACGCTTTTATTTTTGATCGTCTGGTAGTAACATTTGCATTGATGAGAAAAACAGATGTTTCAGAGGTGTTGGTGAATAAAGATTTTGTGTTGCGGCTCGACCGGACGTTTGAACATGAGATGATGTCTGATGTCGCGAGACGATTGGGCATTCCTCATGCGACGGTGCGTAATTACTATCAGGGCCGCCTTCCGGCACCCGAGGTTCTGATAAAGATCGCTAATGTAACGAATGTGTCGCTGAACTGGCTTTTGACCGGCAAAGGCGAGATGTATGGCAATCAGAAGCCGGCGATCGGTCTCGGCAGGTTTCTTGAGGACAAGATCACTGAGATCGTCGATAAACGCCTCGCCGCTTTGGGGCGCGGTCCTGTTCAGGATCTCGGTTCGGTCGATTCGTTTGATATCGAGGAAGCGATCGGAAAGTTTGACGACCCGATTCGCGTGATGAACGAGTGGTTTACGTTCGAGGGCCGCGAATATCCGTCCGATTACGGCGTCGTTTTCTTTCGCGGCTGGGAGAATTTTAGTCACGAAGAAAAGATCGCGGCCGTGACGGACGCAAAGCGCGTCCTCGAGCGGTCGATACACGCTTAAGCTTGTCGGAGTGTCGCGTCAATGATACAGTATTGCACGGACAGTGGTGGCTGCTATGCAATTTATCGTCGACAAGATCTCACGCGTTTACCCGGACTGGAATAAGCGTCCGCTGACCGAAACCGATTTCTACAAACTTTGTAAACGGTTTCGGATCGGTGTGACGGAAATGCCTTTGACGGTGGGCGGCTTTTATTATCGCGTGTCGGGACGCGATTTTATTGCGGTCGACAGCAAACTCTCAGGGCCGAAAAAACTGCTCGTGCTCTTTCACGAACTCGGCCATTTTCTACTCCACACACCTGATTCCGGAGCGACGGCCAACTTTCACGGCATCCAAAAATCGAGCCGCAA
>JANLTF010000557.1:0-10767 GCA_031362825.1 Acidobacteriota bacterium
ATTACTTTCGGCCTCGCCAAAATACTCACGATCGTCGACGTTCTCGCCGGAATTCACTTGATCAGGATCAAGACAGTCCTCAACAAAAAGCCCGACACCCGGGGCGATCTGATTCCCAACGAAAACTAAACTTTTAAGTCCAATAATTACGGTCGAGCGAGCGGTAATTGATCGCGTCACTGATGTGGTTTGGCTGGATATTTTCGCTGCCTTCGAGATCGGCGATAGTTTTTGAAACCCACAAAATGCGGTCATGCGCGCGGGACGACAAGCCCCGCGCGCGCCTTTTGGCACAGCTCGTGAAACATTCGAACCGTTTCGATAACAGCTCCTTATTTCCAGAACACGTAGCCGCGGTTGCCGCCGTCAATTTTTTCGTGTATCCACGTGTTCCACGATTCGAGAAAATCTGCTTTGCGTATCCAGTTGTCGGGATGGTTTGTCACAAAATAATACTCGCTATCATAGCCATAGACGACTATGTAGTGGGCGGCAATTCCAACCGTTGCTTTCGGGTACGCGTACCCTCTCTCCCGCAACCTCGCCGAATCGACTATCACAATAACGGGTATTCCCCTGTCGAGTTCCTGTCGTAGATCAGCCTCCCCCGACACCTTTCGCCAGCCCATTTTGTAGGGGACAATTACCGAATTGACGACCTGTTGCCACGATGTACCGAACCAGCCAAACACATTGTTAGGCCCGTAGTTGTTATACAGGTAGCTCGCAACATCTGTTTTGAACTGTTGATTGTTCTTCTGTCCCAGCCAATGCGTAATTATTGTGGCGGCGGCGGCCTGTCCGCAGGTCGTGTCGTTTTTCGGAAAATCAAAATTGTCGAACTGCCAAATTCCACATTGACCTTTATAACCAGCCCTTCCGCACCAATTTGTGGCGTCATTGCCTCGAGTCCTTGCGGCCGGCTGTTTGCCTTCAGCACGGGGCTTTTTGACTTTCACCTTACCGAGAAGTGCCTCTAGCTCCGCCGCATTCTTTGCCAATTCACCTTTGAGGTTTTCCACCGTCGGAAACGCAAACTTTTCCTTTGCATTAACAGGTTTTACGTAACCTTTTTCCGGACCAGCTGGAGTGGTCTGAGACTTAGAATCGTGTGCTGAGAACAAGAGCATTGCTCCGAACATCGCTGCCATCATCAGGCGGCCGTTAAAGGTCATTTTTATAATTATCATTGTACTTCCTCCTAAAGTTGCGAGAATGCCGAAAGATCTGCCGGTTCGCGCGATCCTCAAATAATGGTTCTTCATAGACACATGCGACAAAACAAGAGAAAAAGGCTCAAAATTTCTTTTCTCCAATTCCGCGATGGCGGAAGATCGTTTCAGAACCGATCCAGAGATCTTACAAAGCACTGCAGCGTAGATGCAAAAGTCTATGTCCAGTAATTCCGGTCGAGAGAACGATAGTTGATGGCTTCGCTAATGTGTTCAGGCTGGATATTTTCACTGCCGCCGAGATCGGCGATCGTGCGAGAGACCTTTAAGATGCGGTCGTGTGCTCGTGCCGAGAGGCCTTGCCGCTGCATCGCTTTTTCGAGGAGCTGTTCGCTGGCATCATCCAACGCGCAGAATGTACGTATCTGCTTGGGCGTCATCGCGGAGTTTGAAAAAGCCTTGCCCTCGAACCTGCTGAGTTGTATCGACCGTGCCGCGATCACGCGTTCTCGCACCTCAGCCGAACTCTCGCCCGCCGGCACGCCTTTGCCTCGCAGCTCGTTGAATTTCACAGCAGGAACGTCGATGTGAATATCGATCCTATCCATCAGCGGCCCCGAGATCTTGCCTACATAACGCTGTATCTGCGGCCCGCTACATTTGCATTCACGCGTCGAACCAAAATATCCGCACGGGCAGGGATTCATCGAAGCCACCATCGTAAAATCGGCCGGGAACGTCAGCGAGGTTGCCGCACGCGAGATGGTCACATTCTTGTCTTCCAGCGGCTGTCGCAAAACTTCCAAAACGCTGCGGTCGAACTCGGGCAGTTCGTCTAAAAATAAAACACCAAGGTGCGCGAGCGAAACTTCGCCCGGCTTCGGTATCGATCCGCCGCCGATCAGCCCTGCCTGCGAAACGGTGTGATGCGGCGATTTGAACGGCCTTTCGACCACCAACCCCGACTTCCCCGTCAGCCCTGCGACCGAATGAATTTTTGTGATCTCAAGCGCCTCTTCGAACTCCAGCGGCGGCAAGATCGTCGGCAAACGCTTCGCCAGCATCGTCTTGCCAGATCCCGGCGGCCCAATGAAAAGAATGTTATGCCCGCCAGCACTGGCCACTTCAAGGGCTCGTTTCGCTGTCTGCTGGCCGCGAACTTCCGAAAAATCTGTCTGATATTTCGTCTCGCGCGAACGCATGTCGTTAATGTCTAATTTGACAGCCTTGATCCGCGTGTCCCGTTGAGCGTCGAGGTCGAGCACCAGTTCCGCCGCCCCACGCAAATCCTTGACAGGAAAGACATTAACGCCCTGAACGACCGCCGCTTCCGTTGCGTTTTCTTCAGGTACGAGCAGATTTCGCACACCGTTCGCCCTAGCCGCGAGCGCAATGGACAGCGCACCTCTTACGGGGCGCACCCGCCCGTCGAGCGAAAGTTCGCCGACGCTCATCGTGCTCTCAAGGCCCGTACCCGTATGCAGGTCGCCGTTCGCCCCCAATATTCCAAGCGCCACCGGCAGATCAAAACTCGCCCCTTCCTTACGCACATCCGCCGGAGCCAGATTGACCACAGCTTTATCAATTGGAAAAAAATACCTGCTATTCGTGATCGCCGCCCGTATCCGCTCACGCGATTCGCGCACGGCCGTATCAGGCAGCCCCACAATGGTTATCGCCGGCGAAGTGTCATTCTCACCCGAAGGCCGCAGATTCACCTCGATATCGACAACCAAAGCGTCGATACCAAAAACCGCAGCCGACTGCGTCAGAAATAGCATAAGCAACCAATATTCTAAGACAGATTTTGAGCAAAAAAAGTGTACCGCAAATTAGGCAGAAACACGACCGGTAGGGAGTGTGTCCTTCGATTTCGGACCCTTTCGCGTGGAGAAACCCACTCCCTCACCGTTGTTCATCTCCATCAGCGTCCTTCTTAAAGTGAAAATACAGCCAAATGCCCACAAGATTATTGATCGTCAGCGCAGCATTGGTAAACGTAAATACCCAGTTTCCGGTCAATACGCTGTAAACCGTAAACCCAACCGACGCAGCAAGTTGCCCGGTGAATAGCCATTTTGAGATGCCTTCGCTGGTGCGGTCTTTCCACTGCTTGTACACCTGTTTTACCAGCGTCATTAGCAAGATTATCGATGCTGCCCAGCCGATTAGTTCGATCATATTCCGTTAATTTTAGGCACTTTCGACAGGTATGTCGGTGCGGTTCGTTACCTTTTCCGCGTTTATGTGAGGATGTGCACATAACGAGATCAGATTTTGTCGTAATCTCAAGGTTTATCGGCACTTCACAGTGGACATGGAAGTTTCAATAAACAAGGGAAGGCGGGCATCGTGGTGGCAGCGAAAAGGTAAGACGGCGCGCGGTTTCTACTATATTGATAAAAACGAAAAGCGGATCGTTGAGCCCCGCCAACTTGCGCGTATAGCTTCTCTCGTCATTCCGCCCGCGTGGCGTGAGGTGCGGATCAATCCCTCGGCAGGCGGCAAGATACAGGCTCTCGGCGTCGATCAGACGGGACGGACGCAGTACATCTATCATCCGAACTTCGTCCGCCAGCAGCAGCAGAAAAAATTCGCCCGCATCGAACGCTTTGGCGAGTTTCTGCCGAAGATAAAGCAGATCACGAACGAACACATTGCTCTCAAAGGCCTGTCGCGTGAGAAGGTCCTGGCCGTCGTGCTTCGCCTCATCAATTCGCTGTATTTTCGCGTCGGCACGGACCTCAGCGAACGCCAATACAAGACGTACGGCATCACAACGCTGCAAAAACGTCACATTTCGATCGGCCGCGGCGGCAAGCTCGAATTCGATTTTGTCGGAAAAAGCCACGTCCGGCATCGTAAGATACTTGTCGACGCGGAACTCGCGACGATCATCAGGCAGATGTTTGCGCTGAAACGCGGCCGCAAGCTTTTTCGCTATCTCGACGAGACAGGCAAAGCGCGCCCGATAACGCCGTCGCAGATCAATCGCTACCTAAAGGACGCCACCGAACAGCAGTTCTCCGCCAAAGATTTCCGGACCTGGGGCGGTTCGCTCCTCGCTGCCGTCAAACTCGCAGAGATCGGCACTGCGGAAACGGAAACGGCAATGAAGAAGAACATCGTCGCAGCCATTAAAGACGTCGCCGAACAGCTCGGCAACACGCCGTCCGTCTGCCGCTCCTCATACATTCATCCTCTGGTCCTCGAATCGTATATGGCCGGCGTAACGATCAACGAATACCGTCCGCGAAAGTCCCGCTCGATCAACCTGATCGCCCAACTCGACCCCGAAGAAAAAGCCCTCTTACGCCTATTTAAAAGCTCGACACGGTAATGTTGCGTAAAAAGATACTTTTCAACGGTGGAACAGGGCTGTGTTAGAGCCCTAACAGACGCCAAAGCGCTATCTACGTAAAATAGTTGATTGGACACTACAATTATACTGCCAATCAACGACAATAGAGGCTCAAACGGTCCATATCCGGTATTTGGTCTGCTAATCGAAAAACGCAGCGAATATCTATACGCATGCCTGACCGCCGAGGAACTCGACCGGGCGGCCGCGCTTGATCATCTCGCCGAGATCGCACAGGAATGTGCCAACCGCCGCCTGAAAAAGCTCCTCGTCGAACGCACGCTAGCCGCCGTCGACAAAGACACCGATCTCCTCTCAACCTTTTCCGAATTCATCCGCATGAGCGTAGGTGTCCGCGTCGCCTTCGTCGGACGCTACCACCTGACACCATTAGAACTCCGCCAACTAGCATCCTTCAACGATCTCGGCGGTGCCGAATTCGAATACTTTACCTCCGTCCAAGAAGCCGAATCATGGCTCTTGAACGCATAGTTCGCCCAGCGTGGGCCTTCCGCCGCCGACCGCTCCTTCCGCCGCCGTTTCTCCCGCCGCCGCTGAGGATATCTGTGATAATGTCGGCCATTCGTCGATTTGATCAGGCAGGTGATTATCCGTCGATGACGTCAGAGTTAATTTTCGGCTAAAAATGCCTTGGTGACGCGCTCAGTTTCACGCGGCACCAAGCTCCAAAATCGGGTTACCAATGCCCATTTTCGCGGTTACCAAGCCTCAAAAACGCGTTACCAAGCCCCGAAAACGCGTCACCAAACCACCTTTTTTACTCGTTTTTCTTAAATTTGTTGATAAAAATGTGGTACGTACCACAATTTGCGCCCGAAATATCCCAACACATAAAAAAACAAATTTGGTTCACCCCAAAAACCTTCACACAAGCGCATTTTTTTCGAGAATGTCTGCTAATCTATTGCAGACATTTCGACGTAAATTCAGATGAAGATCATCTTGGCGGAAATCGGCATCGGCGGTGTGGAGACGGACGAACGTTCATTCGATCTCGGCGTCGTGCGCATTGGGCGAATTGCCGGTGAATGCGAGGTGGCGTTTGACAGCTCACTGTATCCGATGGTGTCGCGAAAGCACGCCGAGTTGCGTTGGAACGACGGCAAGTGGTTCGTGGTCGATCTTAATTCGAGCTACGGCACGTTTCTGAATGAAGAGAGGATTGCCGCCCCGGCCCGTATTCACGCGGGCCAGACGATCCGTTTCGGCGAAGACGGCCCGCTAATGCGCGTCGTCTGGTTCGAGGTAATAAATGATTCGATCCCGCCGGTCGTGCCAACACCTGAACCTGCTCACCGGCCCGTTGCTCCGCCGCCAAATGCATTCGACCTGCCAAAGGCTCCGCCGCCGATCGTACAGGCCGAAGTAAAGCCCGTTCAAAACATTCCGGCCGCTCCGCCGCCAGCTCAGAATGAGTCTGCGAGACTCGAATTCGTTGACGAACCGTCACGCCCGGCAATGACTCTCGGCGCGAATTCCGTCGCGGTCGGCCGCGATCCCTCGTGCGATATTTCGTTTGCCGTTGACAAGATCATGGTCTCGCGCAAACACGCCATTGTACGGCTCGAGGGCGGCAAATTTATCCTCGAGGACAAGGGCAGTTTTAATGGCACATACGTCAACGAACAACGCATTGCCGCCGCCGTTCCGCTCTATCATGACGACCGGATACAGTTCGGTATCGGCGGGCCCGTGCTGCGGTTTGATTCGCCTTCGCGCGTAGCTCCGGAAGGGGCGAGCCTTGCGGGACAGCGGTCGATCGAACTCTCGAATGTGGCGGGCGAATTCGCTTCGGCCGAGGCCAAGTCAAAGACGATGGTCTTTCGTGTCGATAAATCGCCCGCTTCGATGAAAAGCAGCGGCAATGTCGATGCCCAGTTGCTGATGTCGCTCACCTTTGGCGACAAAAAAGAACTGACCATCGGTCGCAGCGAAACCAACGACATAACCCTCGACGGCCTGCAAATATCGGGGCGTCATGCACGGCTTCTGCGTTCCGGTTCTGACATCGTGGTCGATGACCTCGGCTCGACGAATGGCGTCTTCGTGAACGGCAACCGCGTCTCACGCCAATCGATCTCCCCAAGCGACAAGGTCCAGATCGGCTCATTCGAACTGCGGGTCGACATCGCGGGGAACGTCGGCGTTTTTGATACACGCTCGAAAACCCGTATCGATGCAATCGGCGTGACCAAGGATGTACGTGCGAAAGGCGGCAAACTGAGGCTACTCGACGAGATCTCGCTGACCATTCAGCCGAATGAATTCGTCGGCTTGCTCGGCCCTTCGGGAGCTGGAAAATCGACATTAATGGACGCGCTCAACGGTATGCGTCCGGCATCCGCAGGCAACGTCCTGATCAATAATCTCGACCTTTACAGGCACCTCGATTCGCTAAAACAGGCGATCGGCTACGTACCACAAGACGACATCATCCACCGCGAACTGACGGTCTATCGCACGCTCTATTACGTAGCAAAACTGCGGCTCTCACGTGACGTGTCGGCCGCTGAGATCGATCAGACGATAGACGAAGTGCTCGACGTTACAGGCCTCGCTGACCGCCGCGACGTTCCCGTTAGCCAGCTCTCGGGCGGGCAACGGAAACGCGTTTCTATAGCGGTCGAACTCGTAACAAAGCCCTCGATCATCTTCCTCGACGAACCAACATCCGGCCTCGATCCCGGAACGGAAGAGAAGATAATGAAGCTCTTTCGCCAGATCGCCGAATCTGGCCGGACCGTCATCCTAACGACCCACGCGATGGAGAACGTCAAGCTTTTTGACAAGGTCGTTGTCCTAATGCGTGGCCGGCTTGTGTACTACGGACCGCCGCAGGACGCCCTAAAGCATCTCGGCGCGACGAATTTTAAAGACCTCTTCGACAAGCTCGAAGAACCCGTAAATGCTGGCGTCCGTCAACACGGCGAACACGTCCGCCGCGAGCTGACCGACAAAACGGCCGACGAATGGAAAGCCAAATACGCCGCGACGCCACAGTATCGTGAGTTCGTCGCCGCCCCGCAACAATCGCTCAGTGCGGTCGCCGAAGGCGGCATTGGACGACGAAGCCGCCTCGGCCTTACGGGAGCTTTGCGCCAATGGATGACCCTGTCGCGACGGTATTTTGAGGTACTGCTCAAGGACAAACTAAACCTTTTTATTTTGTTTATTCAGGCTCCCGTTATCGCGATGCTCACGTTTTTTGTCCTCGGTGACAACTTGCCGCGTGACCTCGCATATTTCGTTTTGGCCCTTGTCGCCGTGTGGTTCGGCACAAGTGTTGCCGCTCGCGAGATCATTCGCGAACGTCCTGTTTACGGCCGCGAACGCATGGTCAACCTCGGCCTGATACCGTATCTTGGCTCGAAACTCTTCATTCTCGGCACCATCGTCAGCGTCCAATGCCTGATGCTGTTCGTGCCGCTCAAGTTTTTTGATATCACCGGATTGATGCCGATGCCCGGCGATCTCGCCGGAATTCCGCAGCTTTGGACGATGCTCGTGACCGGTGCCGTCGGAATCGCTCTAGGCCTGCTGATCTCGGCCGTTGTTAAGACATCCGAGATGGCAACGAGCCTCGTTCCATTGATATTGATACCGCAAATACTGGTCTCGGGAATATTTGGCGTACCCGGCGGCATTTCTAAACCGGCAAGTATGCTCGTTCCTGCGGCATGGTCGTTCGACACGATGAAGCGTTTTTCGACGCTCGATACACTCGAACCCGAAGGAGCCGCACCAAAAGGAAGTACGGGCGGGCAAGGCCTATATAAGCAGATCGAGACCGACAACGACAAGATCATTGCCGATTCACGAAAGAACCTCGAAGATTATAAAAAGTCGTCCGAGGACAAGTTAAAGGCTTTCGAAGATCAAATGCGGCAAGGCCGACAACCCGCGATGCCAAAACTTGACGAGCCGCCCGCCATTCCTCCGGCCAAGAAGTTGCCGAAAAACCTTAGCAATTACATCACTTTTCTCCACCCGTGGATGAACGAAATTGTAAATCAGATCGTATTGATGCTAATGTTTGGAATGCTGGTCCTAGCGACACTTATCGTGTTGCGGTTAAAGGATATTCGATGATCGACAGAGCAATTATGAGAAGTGTATTCACCAATTTGATCATGTTCGTGGCTTTAGCAGTCGCGTTTTCGAGCCTGACCGGCTGCCCCGCCCCGTCGGCATCAAGCTCGAATGCGGAAGCCCCAAATACGGTCGCAAAAGCCACGTCCACGCAGACGAAGTCAACCCAATATCCTCCCGTGCCGACCGCAATTGCACAGGCCGATATCGAACTGCTCGATGGTTCGACCTTCAAGATCGCTGACCGGAAAGGTAAGGTCGTTTTGATCAATCTCTGGGCGACATGGTGCGGACCGTGCCGTGCCGAGATCCCGGAACTTGTCGTGATGCAGGAACTATATAGGGACAAGGGCTTTCAGGTTCTCGGCCTTGACGTCGGCGACGGCGACGGCGGCCAGGAAACGGTCGAACAGATCAAGACCTTTGGCGAGAAGTTTAAGATAAATTACGAACTGGCTCGTCTGTCGAACGAAACATCGGGTGCGTTCTATAAGTTTGCTCAATTTAATGGAGTTCCGATCACAATACTAGTTGATCGCGAAAATCGTATCCGCGCATTGTTTAAAGGTGGGGGCCCAAATATACTCGGGGAAATGAAGGTCGCGGTTGAAAAACTCGTAAACGAAGGCTAATTAATCACTAAGTTTAATTGCGACTTGCGGCTCGACCAATATGGTTTTGAAGCTCGACATACTTACCAAGCCCGGAGCCGACCGCTTCGGTTTATTGACAAATTTCTTTTGCGTGTAATGTACGGCAGCTTTCGTTTGTTCGCGGCCGCTGCTATAAAACGCAGCAAGTTGAGCGGCCTCGAGCAGTGTTTTATTGGGGATCTCTTTCCGGTTTGGATTTCGAATTATCACATGCGAGCCCGGATAATCGGCGGCGTGCATCCATAGATCTAGTGACCTTGTGACTCTAAACGTAAGGAAATCATTATCTTTCGCCTTTTTTCCGACCATTATCTCAAAGCCATCAGACGACATAAATCGACGGGCACCTTTGAATTCGGCCTCAGCTTTTTTCTTCTTACCAAGAATGACCTTTTTCTTCGGCGGCCCGGCCAATGACGCCAAATAAGCCTCGTCTCCGGCTTCGACCGCTTCGTCGATCCTTGCGAGTCGGGCTTCAGCGGCTTTGATCTCAGCCTCGGCAGCGGCCATTCGTTCGCCAATGACGGCGAGGCCGTTGCGTGCTTTTGTATAACGTCGAAAATAGCCTTCGGCGATCTCGTTTAGGGAATGCTGGTGTTCGCCTTCGATCTCGATCAACGGCGTATTGTCGTCAAAATAATCCTTTACGGTGATGGTGTCGCCTTGCCGCATTGCGTTGTGGATATTGGCCAGCAACAGGTCGCCATAACGCTTCCATTTCTCGGGATCACCGTGTTTTTCAAGGTCGCCGCGAAGGTTTTGGATGAGTTTTTTGTTCTTCGAGATTATTCGCTGTTCTTTCTTTCTCGACGGAGTCGTTAATTCCCGAATTCGAGTGCCGGTTGTTTCATCAACCGATGTGATTTTGGGCGGTCGTTCATCCATACGATCAAGTGTAGTTTAGACGCTAAGAAGCCCAAAGCTCTTGGTCGAGCCTTGGGCCTGATTCTACTTCGTATCCCGCCTAAAACTCGCGGACAATAATGGTACCCGAAAGAAGATCGTGAATCGCCCGCTTCTCTTCATTAAACATCATAGTAACAAACCCAACGCCACCGAGTGCCAGCGAGACAAGGTAGATAGACGAATGGACGGCAGCCTGCTGTATCGTCGGGTACTCATTTTCCTCGGCATCAACGATCTCAAGCGAGAATATCCGCATCCCTAGCGTTTTGCCGTAAAAGCCAACGCAAGTGGTCAGATAAAGAAACATTACGATTGAAAGTGCCGCGACGAAGGTAAGCAAACCCGAGAGCGAAAACCAATCGCCACCAGAAAATGCCAATGGCGAGAGCAATGCCCTCGGTACCGATATCTGGAGCCAATTGGGACTGGCGTTCGAACGTCAGTCGAACCTGCGCGAAGCCGAGGCGGCGTATCGGCAGGCGCTGGAAATTTCCCTCGGCCGTTTCGGCGTCGGCCATCCGCGCAGCAGCCAGCTGCAATTCCAACTCGCCCGGGTGCTGGCGCG
>JANLTF010000573.1:0-12856 GCA_031362825.1 Acidobacteriota bacterium
CCACGCGTCCATTCGTTCGGCGATCTTTCTGCGATCGATCACGATCTCATTGCTCTTCGCAGCGTTGACCTGAATGCGCTGCTTATCAGAGAGCTTAAAATCGTCGGGAACGTCGGTGATCGCAACGATGCCTTGTGAAAGCAGATCGCGGCGTTTGTCGTTCTTTAGAAAGGCGATGTCAAAGACCGTATAGTCTGGAAGGCCAGGGAAATGAAGCTTGATGTAGTGACAATCGAGCTTGTTGTCCATGCAGTAGTCGACGAGCGATGGGGCCGGTTCGGAATCCGCGTAGATACGTGCGGCGGAGATCTGTTTTTCTGTATCTTCGAGCATTCCCGCGATCTCAGCGGTGACGTCGTTGATGATAAAGAGCTGTTCGGGATCGATCTCGCCTGAGCGGACGTATTCGCCGTTCATCGTAATAACGTGGCAATTTCTTACGGTAAAACCGGCACTTTCCGCAGCCACTTTTTGGAAAGCAACATCAGCTAAATGCTCAGGCTTGACCGACGCGGCGGCTTTGATCTCGTAAATGTCGATGATGCCGGCAGCGTTGTCGGTGATGACTGCGTCACTTCGGGCGTAGAGTTGGTTGGTTTGAAAGACCCTCTGAAAATCGATGGCGATCTGATCATTCGCCTGAAATCGCTCGAGCATTTTTACATATCGCTCGACCTCGTAGCCCTGCTGCCGCAGATGCTGATATTCGAGCGTCTCTTCGATGGTAAAGAGCAGCGGCATGTTTGCTTTTAGCCAAAATTCGTTAGGGCACGAGAGATATCGGAGATATTCGGTCTTTGTGAGACGGTCTTTCATATTGTTGTATGGTATTTTACGCTTAAACGCGGGAATAAATCATTGGGGGCGAAATAAAATGCTAATTTACGAGATCACCGCGACGGTCGATGGGAATATCGCGGCGGAATACGAGACGTATATGCGGGAGCAGCATATTCCGGATCTGATCGCGACCGGTTATTTTGCGGCGGCGTTTTTCGCGAAGAAAGGGAATATGTACCGCATCGGCTACCATTGCAATTCACGCGAAGACCTCGATGCGTATCTAGCCAATCACGCCGGTAGGCTCCGGGCGGAAATGGCTTCGCGATTCCCGGACGGGATCGAGTTTTCGAGGAACGAATTGGAGATATTGGGTTTGTTTCCTAGTCCTGAATAGTTGTGCAGGAAGAAATTTTGCCGCGGATAAATGCAGATGACGCGGATAAGAAAGACAATAGACCAATATATTCCTATCTGCGTTATCCGCGTTAATCTGCGGCTAAAATTCCTGAATGGTCTCCTTGTAATAACAACACACTCCCTACCGGTCGTGTTTCTGCCTTAATTTGCTAAGCTAAACGGGTGTTAGTTTTAGGAATCGAAAGCTCTTGTGACGAGACTGCGGCGGCTGTGGTGCGCGATGGGCGAGAGATCGTGTCGTCGGTCATTTCGTCGCAGATCGCGATGCATGCACCGTGGGGCGGCGTTGTGCCTGAGTTGGCTTCGCGTGAGCACCTGGAGAAGATCGAGCCGATAATTGCAGAGGCACTGGAGCGGGCGTCGGTCACTTTGGCTGATATTGATGCGATCGCGGTGACGCAGGGGCCCGGGCTGATCGGTTCGTTGTTGGTTGGTGTTTGTTACGCAAAATCGCTGGCGTGGGCACGCGATATTCCGTTTATTGGGGTCAATCATATCGAGGGACACGTTTATAGCGTGGCGTTTGAAAATCCGCCGGTCGAATATCCGGCGCTGGCACTTATAGTTTCGGGCGGGCATACGAATATTTTTCAAGTGCCTGCTGAAGGTGAGTACAAGGTTGTTTCGCGGACACGCGACGACGCGGCGGGCGAGGCGTTTGATAAGGTCTCGAAGATGCTCGGGCTCGGATATCCCGGCGGCCCGATCATCGAAAGAATCGCACGTGAAGGCGACCCGAAGGCCGTGAAATTCGTTCAGGCAAAGATCTCGGACGGTCTTCCAGACTTGAGTTTTAGCGGTCTAAAGACTGCGGTGGCGAGACACATACGAGAAAATGGCATCGTGCCGCTAAACGATGGCGAAGAGCCGACACAGCCAATCAAGGACCTCGCAGCGAGTTTTCAGGCGGCGGTTGTTAAGGCACTGGTTGGGACGATGGAAAAACTGGCGGTCGAATTACAGCCAAAGACGCTGATAGTTGCCGGCGGCGTCGCATGTAATCTTGCGTTAAAAGAAGCTGCCGAGTTGGCGGCAACGAGGCTTGGTTTGCCAGTTTATTTCCCTTCGAAGCACCTTTCGACCGACAATGCGGCGATGATCGCTGCGGCGGGATATTTTCACTTTAATAAGGGCGAGCGAGCGGATCTGCGAATGACGGCTGATATCACGATGCGGCTGCAGAATATTGAGAACGAAGACGATTCACTTCGCGGGCGCAAGGTAAAGTACCGTCTATAAATGTGTTGCAATTTACTGACGAGAATCGGTACAATTTAGACAGAGTTTAAAACAGTTTCAACCCTCCCGGCGGACGAATCAGCCGCCTTGCAGATTCATTTCAAACGGTTTTTCGGCTATCATATTCAGATAATCGTCTAAACTTTACAACAGGGATTTCGGACATTGGGGAAAATAATGAAAAGATCTACGACTTTCATCGGATTGGTTCTCAGTTTTGCCATTTTGGCGATCGGTGGTTTTGGACAGGGCGTTCCATCGCCGCTTACTATTAGGACGCAACCGGTTCTTACGGGGTTGAGCCTACCGGTGCAGGTTTTGAGTGCGAGGGACGGTACAAACAGGCTTTTTATTGTTCAGCAGCGTGGGATCATTAAGGTTCTGCAGCCGGGTGCAAGTGCGACGACCGATTTTATCAGCCTAGTCGGAACGGTCAGCTCGACCGGCAATGAACGCGGACTGCTCGGCCTTGCATTTCATCCACAGTTTTCAACGAATAGGCGATTTTTTGTTTACTACACTCGTCTTTCGGACGGAGCGATAGAGATCGCCGAATACCGGACGTCCGCGGCAAATCCAAATCAGGGCGACCCGAGTACGGCTCGTGTCATTATCACGATCCCTCATCCGACGTTTACAAATCATAACGGCGGCACGATCGCCTTTGGCCCCGATGGCTATTTATATGCCGGGCCAGGCGACGGCGGTTCGGGAAACGACCCGAACGCCAATGCCCAGAATATCAATGCTTTGCTCGGCAAAATACTTCGTATTGATGTCAATATTCCAATGGGTTCGACCCAGCAATACCTGATACCTCCGACGAATCCGTATGCGGGAGCTACTCCCGGTGCGGACGAGATCTATGCAATTGGAATACGCAACCCTTATCGTTTTTCATTTGACCGAGGCGGAACAAATCAGCTTTGGGTCGGTGATGTTGGGCAGGACGCTGTCGAAGAAGTAGATATTGTGACGCTCGGCGGCAATTACGGCTGGCGCGTTTACGAGGGAACGACGTGCACCAATAATGATCCAGGCTTGTGCATACCAGGCAATTACATAATGCCCATCTACCAGTATGCTAACGCGGGAGCCCGTTGCTCAGTTACGGGTGGAGTCGTCTATCGCGGGCCGCAAAATACGTTCCCACAGGGAACTTATGTCTATGCGGACTACTGCACCGGTGAAATATTCGTAAATGCGGCGAACACCACACCGCTTCTGGATACGCCGCGAAATATTTCTTCGTTTGGTGAGGATGAGGCAGGCGAAATTTTCATATCCGGACTTGGCGGAACTTTGGAAAAGGTCGTTCGGGCCCGCGCGTCGGCTGATTTTGACGGTGATTTTCGCACCGACGTATCGGTTTTCCGGCCCTCGACCGGCGTTTGGTATTCATACAATAGTTCAAATGGCACTGTTCGGATCCAACAGTTCGGCTCAAATGGCGATGTTCCGGCGACGG
Organism: Acidobacteriota bacterium; assembly: GCA_031362825.1. GTDB lineage: Bacteria > Acidobacteriota > Blastocatellia > Pyrinomonadales > Pyrinomonadaceae > OLB17. The sequence continues at coordinate 3,908 of JANLTF010000573.1, forward strand.
AGGATTATGACGGTGACAATATTACGGATGTCGGCGTGTACAGGCCGTCGCAGAATACTTGGTATTACTACCGTTCGAGCGACGCGACCGTTGCCGTGATACCGTTCGGTTCGGCCGGCGACATTCCGGCACAGGGCGATTTTGATGGTGACGCAAAAGCCGATGTCGCGATATTCAGGCCCTCGACAGGTACCTGGTGGATCCGCCGTACGACCAATCCAGGAAATTTTCAGGCGATCCAGTTCGGTTCGAACGGCGATATTCCGGTTGCCGGCGATTATGATGCTGACGGGCGATATGACGTGGCGGTGTTCAGGCCATCGGAAGGGACTTGGTATCGTTTGAACAGCGTAAACGGGGCATTCAATGCCGTTCGTTTCGGCTTGGCTGGCGATATTCCGGCTCCCGGTGATTTTGACGGCGACGGCAAGATGGACAACGTCGTATTCAGGCCATCGGAGGGCGTTTGGTATTCGCTTTTGAGTGCGAACGGTGGCTTCTCAGCGGTTCAGTTTGGATTGAATGGCGATGTCCCTTCGACCGGTGATTATGACGGAGACGGACGCGATGACGTCGCCCTGTTCCGGCCCAGTACGGGCGTCTGGTACGCTTTGCGGAGCTCGAACGGATCGTTCTTCGCACAGCAGTTCGGCTCGCCGGGCGATCTGGCGGCTCCGAAGTACGACGCTCCTTAAATCGTTGATCGGCTAGTGTATTACGGCGCGGGCGAGAGTTAAGACATTAACCTCGACCGCGCCGTTCTTTTTTAGAATCTTGGCACACGCCGATGCGGTTGCACCTGACGTGAAAATATCGTCAACAAGTAGAATTTTCTGACCCGCGACGAGTTTAGGCCGTTTTACTTCGAACGCGTTGACGACAGTCAGCTCCCGAGCCTTTTTATCCATTGCTACACGGTGCATCGGCGTTTGTTTGCTGCGTACGAGGCTGACGGTGTCGAGTTTGATCGAAGAGTGTTTTGCCACAAACATCGCCAAGACTTCGGCTTGATTGAAGCCGCGTTCGTGCCTTCTAGCGCGCGAAAGCGGTACCGGCACGATCAGTGACGCTAAGGCAAATTCGTTCCGATCGAATGCGGAAATTAGAGTCTGTTTGAGATTGGCCGGGACGTGAGGTTGGCTTTTGAGTTGAATGGCGGAGACGGCGAGGGCCTTTTCGTAGATGCCGGCGGCTCGGGCCTTGTCGTAAGAATGATCGTCACATTTATGACAATACAGCTCTGTTCGGACACCGGATTCGTTGAAGAAGGCTCCGCATTTATTGCATAGCATTTCTTCGCCGTTGAAAAACCGCGTCGCTGCCCAGCATTCTGAGCACGCCACGCCGTTACTAATATCGTCTACTGAGGAATCGCAGACGCGGCAATTCTGCGGATAAAGGAGGGAGGTTAGAGAGTTTTGAAGAGCCTTAAGCATAGCTCTACAACGCGTTAATCTTCGTCGAGCAGGCCTTTTTCCAAGAGTTCCTGACAGTCGAGGCAATAGCGTGCCCAGGGAATTGCGGCGAGACGTTTAGGATTGATCTCTTTCTCGCAATTTTGGCACGTGCCGTATTCGTCATCGTCGATACGGACAAGGGCCTCGTCGATGAGTGCAAGCTGCTTGCTTTCGTTTTCGGAAACGGCGAGCATGACGTTCTTGGAGTAGTTGCGCACGGCCAGATCGACCGGGTCGGGTGTTTCCGAATCATCTACCGAAAGGTCGTTGCCTTTCAATTTTTCAATTAGCAGATCACGCTCGATCAGCAATTTTTCTTTTATTTCTTCTAAGTTCAATTTACTCATTTCTGGTACGGAAAACCGTTAATTATTGTGTAGGCCCGATATAGTTGCTCTAGCATTACGACGCGAGCCATCTCGTGCGTAAAAGTGAGAAACGATAAGGATAGCCTATAACGGGCGCGTGCCGCAACCTCAGCGGACACTCCGTCTGCTCCACCGATGATAAACGCAACTTCTTTGAGGCCGCGATTTCGCCATTTCTCGACCTCTCCGGCGAGGTCGTGGGACGACAATTGCCGGCCAATGACATCGAGCAAGCAGACGAATGAACTCTGATTCAGCTTTTGCAGTATTCGTTGCCCTTCGTCTTGTTTCCCGCCGCCGTCCTTTATTTCGACGACCTCGTAATTAACAAAATGCGAAAGACGCTGAAGATATTCATCCTGCAGCGCCTTATAATTCTTGTCACGGGTTTTGCCGACCCAAATGAGGCGAAATTTCATGAGTTGCAAGTTTTTAGTCTAAAACCGATAACGATACGCCGCCCGGATAGAGCGGCCTCCGCCATCGATGCCCCAGCTAGGATTGCGATACTGCTGGTCAAGGATATTCTCAAACGCCCAGAAGATCTGCGAGCGCTCACCGACTTTAAAACCGCCGCGTAAATTGGCGATGCCGTACGACGGCAGCGACGTAAACATCGGAGCCGAATTTACGCCGATGCCGAGTACACGGTTCTGCACCTGAAGCAGAGTCTCGCCGGTCGAGAGCAATATTGTTTCGTCATTCGTGCCGCAAATACCGTCCGGATTATTCGTCAGCCCGCGAACACACGCACCGCGGCGGAAAAAATTCTGGATCTGCGTGCGTGTTCGAGTGGCCCCCGTTCGGCGGTCGCTGATATCGAGGGACGACAAACGATCTTGTTTAGCGGCCATTGTCGAGAAAAATTCTAACCAGAATGGTTTTCCAGCCGGTTCGTATTTGAGACTGACAAATGCCGTCGGCGGCGGGGTTCCGCCTTCGATATTGGGAGGAAGGCCGGTGGCCTTGTCGGCGGCGTGGATATAGGTGTAATTGCCCGTGAACTTAATATCTCGGGTTATCTTGGCTTCGGCCTCGTATTCGAAGCCGTAGATATTCGCTCCCGTATAATTTGCACGGATCAAAACGGGAGCCGTTGACAACGCCACAAATACCGCTCCGTTCGCATTCTGGGAGATGATCGGCTGATCGCCAATAAGGCGGCCGACGGACCCTGCAGGCAGGATCAACGCCTGTTTGGTGATCGAATCCCGGAAATCGATATAGAAGAAGGTGGCTTCGGTCTCAAAGCGTTTGTTGCCATATCGAAGGCTGAGATCGTAATTGTTTGTAACCTCTGAACGCTGCTGCGTAACGCCAAGCCCGGTCGAAATGGCCGCTGCATCGGCGGTAGTGCCGATCGTTCCGCCGAGAGCGGTTGCCGATTGATAGTCTGCCTCAAATCCGTCCCCGGACAGGCCCAGCGTGCCGAGATCGGTAATGCTCGGTGCCCGAAATCCGCGACTGTAGTTCGCGGCAACCCGCAGATCTTTGTAAATCCTGAGGACTGCACCGACGCGACCCGAAAAATCGCCGGTGCGAAGCGAATCGTCGCCCCAAAGCCGAAAGCCGCCAACCACCGGGCTGTCCGCCGCCTTTGATCTATAGCTCGCGACGTTATAACGGATCGCACCACTTATCCTAAGTCTGTCCGCAATTGCCTGCCAGCTATCTTGAAAGAAGATACCGCCGAGTAGATACCGTGACTCATCAGGTACGCGTGGACGCGAGAGTGTTACGACGCCGGTTCGAGGATTTAGCGTATAGGCCGGGGAATTGATCTGTTCGCTATAAAGATCGCCTCCGATGACGATCGAGTGGCGGGCCGGTAGAATTTTGTTCAAAAAGAAGCTAAAGCCTTTTGCGGTGGTTCGTTCGTATTGATGCGTGATGTTCCCGAATGGGTCGCCTTGGCCGCCCTGATTTCGCCGCTCCTCGCGTTGGCTGTTGTAGCTTCCGGTAAACGAAGCCTCATCAAAGCCAAAAAAGTTCTGTTGAACGTAACGGACGTAGCCAAAATCAGGCATCAGGTTCCGCAGGTCGGCGATCAGGTTGCCGTCACCGCCGAGAAGCTGGTCGTAACGTTTGCCGTTGTCCTGCTGGTTACGGGAATACGAGAAAACAAACTGACGGTCGGCCTTTGGCGAATAATTTAGACGTGCACTGCCACCGTACTGTCGAAAGTCTGTGTCGGGCAAACGATCGCCTAAGATATCGGATGGGATCCCTAAAAATCGTGTGAGTGCCGAATGCGTGTCGAGGCCTTTCGCGGTTCGGAGGTTGCCGACGTTGCGTCCGGAAAGATTGATATAACCACCGAGCTTGTTGGTTCCGTAGCTGAAAAGTGCGGAGCCGCCGGCCGAATGATCGGCGAGGCCGAACGAAGCATTTGCTTCGCCATGCAACTCTGATTTGTTGGTTCCGAACACCGGAGAGCGGCCCAGCAGACTTACCGTGCCGCCGAGGGCGTCGGAACCATATTGGGCGCTGCTCGAACCGCGAATGACCTCGATCGAATCAAGGCCGGTGGCATCATTGAGGTTGAAAAACGTGCTTACACCGCCACGCTGAGCACTGGTCGTGTAACGAACTCCATCGACGTAAACGTTGACCTTAGTTCCGACGAGTCCGCGTATAAAAATTCCGCCCATCGTTGGGCTTGTGCGCTGGAGATTGATGCCAGCCTCTTCCTGTGCGGCCTGGGCGATGATCGGATTTGTGCGTTCGAGCAACTGCCGGTTGCCGATGATGTTGACCGCCTGCGGGATCTCTTTCTTGTTTAACTCCTGGCCGATCTCTGCGGTGACGGCTGCTTTGACAGAATCGACCTCAAGCATCGTGTCGATCGTATTAGTTTCGGCCCTGACGGTAATTTTCCTGGTCTGCTCGGCAAATCCGTTCGAAACAAATGTCAGAATGTAGTCGCCGCGAGGGATTGAACCAAAGTTAAAATTCCCACTGGTATCGGTGAGGACCGATTTAGTAACCAGACCCCGAAGCGTAACCTGGACTCCGGCGACGAACTCTCCATTCCTGTCTTTTACGGTTCCTGACAAGCTGTGCGAAGATTGGGCGATCAAAGCAACCGCAAATAGTGCGACGAGGAACAGAGTAGATAAGATCTGCTTCATGACCTACCTCAGATATTCGATGGAATTACTACCTTTTTGGCATCGTGCCAGAGTCTGGTCAGATCGTAGAACTCGCGTGCATCCTTGTCAAAAATATGGACGATAAAATCGCCGTAATCGAGCAGAACCCATTCGCCCGAAGTATAGCCTTCAATTCTAACGGCCTTTGAGTTTAATTGTTTCTTTAGCTGTTCGTTTATCTCGTCGGCGATAGCCTGGACCTGACGTTGATTGGCACCGCTGGCGATGATAAAGAATTCGGTAAAGCTGGCTATCTCGCGCAGGTCGAGAGCGACGAGGTCGAATGCCTTTTTGTCGGCGGCGCATTGGATGGCGAGTTTTACTTCGGCGTCGAGGCTGGCGAACGGTGTAGGAGTTGCGACTGTTTCTGTTTTAACGGCTTCGCGTTGAAGCGTTTTTTCCTGAATTTCTTCCATTAGTTATAAATCTGATATTTTTCGATGTAATTTGCAACTTCGACAGGCACATGATTGTGCCACGAAGCGTCGTTTTCGCGTATCTTTTGGCGGATCTCGGTGGCGGAGATGTCGAGATTGACGGTATCAGTGAAGTATATAGTTCGTTGATCGTTGTTCGTTGATCGTTGTTCGTCGTTTCGGAGCCCAGTCGCTATCGCTCCCGGTTCTGACAGATCGATGATCCGTGAGCGGATCTCGTCGGTGACGTGGTCGGTTGTGACGGGATAGCCGGGACGGGTGACGACGATGTGGTTTGTTAGCGAGAGGACGGTTTCCCATTCTCGCCATGTTGTGATGTCCATCCACGAGTCCGCTCCCATAACGAAAAAGATCGTGTCGTTCGGATGAAGAGCGTTGAGACGAGGAAGCGTCTCGACCGAATATGGGCGTTCCGGTTGTTCGATCTCTAGTTTTGAAACTGAGATATTCGGCTCGTTTTCAGTGACAAGACATAGCATCGCGTATCGGTCGTAGGCACTCGTCGGCTTTTTTCGCTTTTTGTGGGGAGCGTGAAAGGCAGGCAGAAAAACGAATTCGTCGAGTCCGAACTGCGTGTTGAGGGCGTGAGCGATCGCAACGTGACCGTTGTGCACCGGATCAAAACTGCCGCCGTAGTATGCGATTCGCTTCATTTAAGAGTAAGTAAGAGGAAGAAGATTTACCACAGAGACACAGAGGGCACAGAGAAAAGAAGAATAGGAAGAACGCGAATTAGGCTGTTTCAGTGAATTTCTTAACCTCTGTGCTCTCTGTGTCCTCTGTGGTTAATTTCTTTGCTTCGCAGTCTCCGCGTCCTTCTTTTTCGGCGTCGGCTTTGGCCTCGGCTTCGTCGCGGTTGAATTCGTCGAGCGAAACGGACACTGCGTTGACGAGATCTTTGACACCAGTGTTCGTCACCGAAGAGATCTCGAAGAATGCCTTACCGTCCTTTTTCGCCCGCTTTTTGAGCTTCTCAAGGCGTTTCGGGTCGTCGAGAGCGTCGATCTTGGTGGCGACGACGATCTGCGGTCGTTCGCCGAGATTTGCATCGTAGTTTGTCAGCTCGCGGTTGATGATCTCGTAATCTTTTACCGGGTCGCGGCCGGAAAGTGATGAAACATCGACGAGATGCAAGACCAATTTCGTCCGTTCGACATGTCTGAGAAATCTATCCCCGAGGCCCGCACCATCCGATGCGCCTTCGATCAGGCCTGGAATGTCAGCGACGACGAACGTGCGAAAATCGCCCATGTCAACGACGCCGAGATTCGGTTCGAGCGTGGTGAACGGATAATCGGCGATCTTTGGTTTGGCAGCCGAAATGACGGAGATAAGCGTTGATTTGCCGGCGTTTGGGAAGCCGACAAGACCAACATCGGCGATCAGTTTTAGCTCAAGCTGGAGTTCACGCTCTTTTCCCGGACGTCCGGTATAGTGAAACTTTGGTGCACGCCGCGTCGGCGTTGCGAAATGCGAATTGCCCCAGCCTCCTTTGCCTCCTTTGGCTGCGAGATATCGTTGACCGGCCTCGGTGAAATCACACAACAGCTCATTCGTTTCGGCGTCGTAAACCTGAGTTCCGACCGGAACTCTGACGGTATGATCCTCACCGTCTTTGCCGTAACGATTCGAGCCCTCGCCGTGATGACCGCGTTCCGCTTTGTGTTCGGGGTTGTAGCGCAGGTGCAAAAGCGTATTCAAACCTTCGGTCGCCTCCATCCAAACGCTACCGCCAACACCGCCGTCGCCGCCCGAAGGGCCGCCTCGCGGAATAAACTTCTCGCGACGAAAGGCCGTCACCCCATTGCCGCCATCACCGGCCTTTATTCGAATTTTTACGCGGTCTAAGAACATAAGTAACCTCTAATTGTAGGTCGTGGGGGATTTTATAGCAATTGGGTCGATAACGACGAGGCCTCTACTGTTCTACTGTCGCAAAGCCCGCATTGGAATTCTGTGCAGTGGACGGTGAGGCATGACAAAAAGAAAAAGCGTCACTCCGGTTGCCCTTCGTAACGCTTTTCTTTTTTATGCCCTTTCGGTCCGCCGAAGCTTGCCGTAAGGGTGGCAGTTCTCACATGTACACGCTCGAACCGCCGGTTTTGTATTCCGAAGCCTGCTCTGCGGAGAGCTTTCCCCGGTCAGCATCTCAGATTTCGCTTTCGCTAGTCGGATCGGCGATTTAACGCCTAATGCCATTAGGTCTTTGATGAGGTGGCTTTACCTCCACCGCCGGTTACGGTCCCGGCAACGAGGCCCGCGTCTTTCGACGTGAGCGACTAGGCACCTTTCGGGATGATCAATCCTTCGGGTGTTATCCGTTTTTATCCGGACAACTCGGTCGGCCTTTCGTTCGACCTCAGCCAAGCCTTTCGGCTTCGGCTCCGGGCGTCATGGACAGCGGCATTCCGCTCCTTCTGTCCTCGAACGGCGTGTCACCACCTCCGTTCCACCTCCCGGTGCCGGTCAAGTTACCCGTAAGCAATCTCGACTGTGAAACCAGTTTACACCCGTTTTTTTCGATGTCAAGTAGAAAATACTTTAACTATTGCCCAATAACGACGGGCTTTCTGTGGAAAATCTGTGGATAAGTTTTAGACGTGATTGTGGAAAACTTTGTGGAAAATGTAGCAAGTATGTTGCGGTCAATAGTTATAAAAACAGAGGATTTCCACAACATGCTTTCGGTCCGAGGATTTTTCTGGAAAAAGAAAGATGAAAAAAAAATTATTTTCGGAATAAAAGGTTAAATACCGCCGCATCCGGTCGGTTTTTTGGCAAAAGAACGTATATTTTTCGTCTAATTTCCGTGTACAATCGTCAAAGGACGAACGGGCGAAGCGGTAAGATAGATAAGGAGAGATATATATGAAGGGAAGAATTTTGGTTTTCACATTTATGATCGCCGCGATCTTTGTGACTGAATTTGCTTTGCGTACGGACCAAACGAGTGCGGCCACGTTGATCTCGCCGTCGGCTACGCCCAAAAAAGGTCCTAAGCCGAGGCCTACAACACCGCTCACACCAAAGAAAGTGAAGACCTTTATCGGAGGCACTGATGACGGTTCGAGCATTCGTCCGGCGAGTGCCGGCTCAAACACAGCTCCGACGCAAAACACGCCGGCCAGCGTAAATCGAAGAAGGCCACGGAACCAGGACATCGAGGTCGAAAATGACGAGACGCATTGGGTTGGGCATGACAGAACCAAACGGGTACGAACGACAAACAACTCGACAGCCAATCGTTCGAAGCCCAAGAAGACAAGGACCGAGACGGTAGACCACAACGAGACTAGAACCAATATTTCCGGAACCACGGGCCAGGTTAACTCGACCCGCAAACGGAGTGGCCAACGTCCGTCCGGCAACAAAAAGCCCAAGTAGATCTAGTTGGAGCGCCGGAGGCATTGGACCAACTTTGTCTGATCTTGTCGCACCGTCAGATCAAAGCGATTCGACAGCGCGACCCACTGCCCGCGAGAAGCTTTGCGGATCGATTGACGGATATTTGTATAGGTTAGGCTCGATTTGTTTG
>JANLTF010000575.1:0-8821 GCA_031362825.1 Acidobacteriota bacterium
CGTTTCGGGCGACTACACCGGCGACGGTAAGGCCGACGTAGCGTTCTGGCGGCCCTCGACCGGCGAATGGTACGTTCTGCGAAGCGAGAACAACAGCTTCTTCGCGTTCCCGTTCGGCAACGCTACCGACATCCCGACGCCGGGCGATTACGACGGCGACGGCAAAAATGACGCCGCCATATTCCGCCCGTCAAACTCAACCTGGTTCGCCAACCGCTCGACCGGCGGAACCCTCATCCAACAATTCGGCATCACCGGCGACCTGCCCGTACCGAACGCGTACGTTAGATAGCGAATCGCGCGTTTTGGTGGTGAACCAAATGTGTTTTTTTATGTGTCGGGATGTTTCCGGGTCAAATTGTGGTACGTACCACAATTTAATCAACAAATTTAAAGAAAACGAGCAAAAATAGGCGTTTGGTGCCGTGTTTTCGGGGCTTGGTGACGCGGATTTGAGGCTTGGTTACGCGGAAATCGGGCTTGGTTACGTCAAAAATCGGCTTGGTGCCGCGGCGAAAAATACGTGGCACCAACGTGTTTTGAGTGCCGAAAACCAAAATCCCACAAATTTCCGCCGCCAACCGCCGCCGGTTCCACCGCCGCCGAGAGTACGTCTCGTTTTCCGCCCGCCTCTCGCCGCCTACAGGAGCTAAAAAAGCGCATCTAACCCGTGCAGATTAATGCGAGGATCAGCCGAGATGTATCATGCTGGCTATTTGACGATTGAGGTGGAAGCCGCCCGCTACTCCCTCCACCCCGTCAGCCCAGAGCGGGAGCCACCCCTCCTCAGGCAGGAGGGGTGTGGGCGGTTCTGACAGGATCATTTACATTTCGAATAACCGCAGTCGCGGCAGGAGTCGCAGCCGGAGGCGTGTTCTAGTTGGCCGCCGCATTCGGGGCAATCGCTGATCATGGTGGACATTGTTGTTTCGGTGCTGGTTGATTTGCCAATCGCACGTGCGGATTCGGGCAGTTTTTTGAGACGGCGGTCGATCAACAGAAGGCATTCGGCGACGGCTTGTTCAGGCGATGTGAGCAGGCGTTCGTTGAACCATACGGCGTGCGTTGCGGTCACCTTATTGAGGCTGTGGGCGACCTCGTGAGCATCAAAGCCGCCGCGAAGCATCTTGGACGCCAGCAGGCCGACTCCGGGGCTGATCGGCCCCGCGCAAAAGATCTCGCGGATGCCAACGCCGTCGTGATTTACGGTCACATACAAATTCTGTCCCTCGAAGGGAATTCGCCAAGTTGAGCCTTGAAGCTCACGCGGGCGCTCGATCCGTTCGCCTGATCGCTGCTCGACGTCGGAACGCAGGCTGCCAGCCTGCATGTTATCGTTAGTATCAATACCAATAATGTCGGAGATGGAATCAGAGTCCGGCAGGCTGGCAGCCTGCGTTCCGGCGGATTTCATTGAGTTGAGGACCTGCCCTTCGCGGCTGCCGTCGCGGTAGTAGCTGACGGCTTTGCAGCCGAGTTCGCGGGCGAGGTGATAGAGTTCGTCGACCGATTCGACGGTGTCGTCTTTGGCTCCGTTACAGGTTTTTGAGATGGCGTTATCGACGTGTTTCTGGGCGGCAGCGAGGACTTTGACGTGTTCGAGCGATTTGATCGCCATTGCCGAGATAAAATGCGACGGCAGTTCATGCTCGTGCTCGACGACATATTCGGCAGCGGCCTTGATCGACTCTTCGTTCGTTTGATCGACGGTTAGGCCAAGAGCTTCGGCTGCGGGCGAGTGGACGTAGGTTCGTGTGCCGATCGTGTCCTGGCGGACGTACGCCCATGAGAAATTGGGCTCGATACCCGACGAAGTCTCCGCCACAAGCGAGATCGTTCCGGTCGGGGCGATGGTCGTTACTTCGTAATTTCGCGGCGTCAGCGGAATGTCACGCGGGATGCCGATCTCTTCGTAAAGGAATTTGGCATAGGCATCGCGGTTTAGTTCGAGTTCGGGAAATGTGCCTTTTTCGCGGCCCAGACGAAGCGACGCCATCCACGCTTCGCGGCGGATAAAGCCCATAACGCGCTCGATCAAGGCGATCGATTCGTCGCTGCCATAGGTGACGTGTAGCTTGAGGCAAAGATCGGCGAAGCCCATTATTCCAAGGCCGACCGGGCGTGTGCGTTTCACGACATCATCGATCTCAGGCAGCGGAAAGTGTCCGGCATCAACGACATTGTCGAGGAATTGGGTGCATATATGAGTTGCGGACGAGAGCCGTTCCCAATCGACAATGCCTTCGCCGTCGGTGGTTTTGGTGAAGAATTTCGCGACATCGATCGAGCCGAGATTGCACGAGTTGTTAAAGTGCAATTGCTGTTCGCCGCACGGATTGCACGCATATATCGGGCCCATTGACGCCATCATGTGGTTGTGGCGGTTTACTTCGTCGATGAAGATGATGCCGGGCTCGGCGTATTTGTGGGCCGAGGCGATGATGCGGTTCCAGATGTCAGGGGCAAAGACCATTCCGGGCATCTGCGGTTCTTCGATAACGCAATTGGTAAGATCTGCCGTTTCGAAGGCAAGTTTGTCGGCAAATGTCGCGGTCGAACCGTCGGGACGGCGATAGACGACGTAATCGGCTCCGGTCAGTGTGTCGAACACAGGCTGAGTCCACGGATCGCCTTTGAATTCGGTCTGGAACCACACGCCGCTATCGACCGCGTCCATAAAGAGGTCGGAAACGGTGACCGAAATGTTGAAGTTCGTCAGGCTCGTCTGGTCGTTCTTGGCGTGAATAAAACGCAGAATATCAGGATGCGTTATCGCCAGAATGCCCATGTTCGCACCGCGGCGGACGCCGCCTTGTTTGACGACCTCGGTCGTCTGGTTGACGATATTCATGAAACTGACCGGCCCCGATGCGACGCCGCGGGTCGAATTGACCATCGAACCGGCGGGACGCAAAAATTCGTATGTCATACCGGTACCGCCGCCGGTCTGGTGGATGATGGCGACGTTCTGGGCGTGTTCCATAATGCCCTCGATCGAATCGGGGACGTTGAGCACAAAGCAAGCGGCGAGTTGGCCTTTTGGTTTGCCGGCGTTTACCAAGCACGGCGTATTTGGGACGAATTCGCGGGCGAGCATGACGGTGGTCATGTCGTTGTAAAACTGATTCTGCTTGATCGGGTCGGTCTCAGCTTTCGAAACGTGGCCGACGACGCGGCGGACGATATCGGCCCATGTCTCGAGCGGTTCGCCGTGTTCGTCTTTGAGCGAGTAGCGTTTTGAAACTACCTTTTGCGCGTTGAGGCCGAGCGGGGCAAACTCGCGTCCTGTTGCCGTTCCGGCACCATTTGAAGACGGTTGATTAACGGCCATTCCGCCGCCGACAGATTCAAAAACTGTGCTCATAATCTGGTGATTCTCCTGTCGCGCGAAGCGCGTGGACACGAATATTGATGTAATACTATTTTAACACGCGAATAGTATTTTGATAGACAAAATGCGTCGAATTGTTTGGTGTAGAGCTTGAGAAGAGCAGCCCAAATTCGTCCTCAAGTGAGAGAAGTCTAAACAACATTTCGATCGATGTCAACATATTTTTTCCACAACATATTGTGCTAATTGCCGTATTCACAACAACTGAGGGCGTAAGTTAAAGTAATTGTTTAACTTACGGCGTTTGACCTTTTGAAAACCATTTTCGAAACTTAAAGTATGGATAGACTTGTTCACGGAACGGCCGCCGACGGCACAATTCGCCTTATCGCGGCGGTAACGACCGACACAGTTGCCGAGGCGATTCGGCGGCACGAGACAGCGCCAACTGCATCCGCTGCGCTGGGCCGAATGCTCACAGGTGCGGCATTGCTCGGGGCGAGCCTTAAGGATTTTGATCGCTTGACCGTCCGCATCGATGCCGACGGGCCTGTTGGCGGCATTATCGTTGAATCAAACAATCACGGCCACGTTCGCGGCTATGTTAGAAATCCGGCGGCCGAACTGCCGCCGAAGCCGGATGGTAAATTCGACGTGAGCGGTGTTGTTGGAAAGGGAATGTTTCACGTGATGCGTGAGTCGGGATTTGAACTCGGGCTGCATCGCGAGCCGTATATTGGTTCCGTTCCGATCACGTCGGGCGAGATCGCTGAGGATTTTGCGTTTTATCTTGCCAAATCCGAGCAAATCCCATCGGCTGTGATGCTCGGTGTTCTGCTGCAAAAGGCAGAACCTTTTGTCACGGCATCGGGCGGAGTGATGATCCAAATGATGCCCGGCGTAAACGATCATATCGTCACGATGATTGAGGACACGGTCGCCCGGGCACCGCACCTGACGTCGGTAATCAGAGAAGGAGCGGCGCCCGCCGACCTATTGAAACTCGTGCTTGGTGTCATCGATTTTGAGATCCTTGACGAGAAGGATGTTGAGTTTCGATGTTCGTGCTCGTTCGAACGTGCGGTCTCGATGATCGCGGCACTCGGTAAGGATGAAGTGGCTTCGATGAAGGCCGAGGACAAAGGTGCGGTGATGAATTGCGGTTTTTGCAATGAGACCTACGGGCTCGACGAAAGCCATCTTCAGTCGATCCTCGATGAAAGTCCAAAGAATTGAATAAACGAGGCTTATAGCAGATAATTTGACTCGAATGACTGATATCGCATCATTTTATTCTGATGTTGCCCGGCAGGTCGATGAGGTTTTGGACGTTTTGCTGCCGGCGGCTGAGGTCGATCCGGCTCGATTGCATGAGGCGATGCGTTGGAGCGTGTTCGCGGGCGGAAAGCGGTTTCGGCCGGCACTTGTGATCGCGGTCGGCCGGGCGTTTGAGGTTGACGATGCCAAGGTGTCGAGTACCGCTGCGGCTATCGAAATGATCCATACTTTTTCGCTGATCCACGATGATCTGCCGGCGATGGACGACGACAATCTGCGGCGTGGAAAGGAGACCTGTCATGTCAAATTTGACGAATCGACCGCAATTCTCGCCGGAGATGCGCTGCATGCATTGGCGTTCAAGGCGATCGCGGAAGATGAGAAATTGCCCGTGGTTACGAGGCTTCAGCTCATTGTTGGGCTTGCTTCGGCGACGGCGACGCCGGACGGGATGGTCGCGGGACAGCAGTTCGATCTCGAAGCCGAGGGGAGCAGCGACCATATTGATATCGAACGAATTCACAGTCTGAAGACCGGAGCTCTTATCAATTTTTCGGCCCGGGCCGGGGCTTTGATCGCTGCGGCGGACGAATCTAAAGTGGCGGTTATCACTGAGTTTGCCGATCAACTCGGGCTGCTGTTCCAGATCACGGACGACCTGCTTGATATGAGCCAGACGAGCGATATTTTAGGCAAAACTGCCGGAAAAGACGCGGCTGCGGCAAAGGCCACCTATCCCGGCAAATTTGGTTTTGAGGCCGCTTCGAAAATGGCGATTGACGTCCACGAACGTGCCATCGCATCGCTCGAACCGCTCGGCGGCAGGGCCGATCTGCTCAGAGATATTGCCGGTAACATTCTCAGCCGGACCAGCTAGCTGCGGAATCTTTAGTCCATTCGGCGTTTAATCTTCACTTGTAAAGATGGCCGACATTACCAACAACAAAAGCTTTCCGATAACGCCGATACTGATCGCGGCGGCGCTTGCGTTTCTGTTTGCGAGTGTGCTCGGCAAGCTAGGAATCGACTGGTGGTCGGACGAGAATTACTCGCACGGGCTGCTGGTTCCGTTTGTAATCGGGTTCATTATCTGGAGCGAGCGTGAACGCTTGCAGCGAGCAATTACGGGGCCTTCGCTTGTATTGGGCGGAGCGATCGTTGTCTTTTCGATCGGGATGCTGGTGGCGGGAACGGTCGGGGCTGAGCTGTTTACGCAGCGGATCGCGTTTGTGCTGGCTCTGGTTGGAGCGGTGGTCTATTTTTTTGGCAGCCGCATTTTATTGTTCCTGGCGGCTCCGGTTGGCCTGCTGCTGCTGGCGATACCGATACCGCAGATCATCTTTAATCGGATCGCTTTTCCCCTGCAAATATGGGCATCGCAGATGGCTGTGTGGGGAATCAGGCTGTTCGAAGTGCCTACGCTGCGAAAGGGAAATATCATCGACATCTTGCCTCGCGGGGCGACGCAGACGATCTCGCTGGAGGTCGTTGAGGCTTGCAGCGGCATCCGTTCGTTGATGACTCTGGTCACGTTGGCGTTGATATTGGGCTACTTTACGCGGACCGATGCGGACGGGAAATTGCGGTTTGGGCTTTTCTCGGGCAGGGATGTGGTACGTACCATTTTGCTGATGGTGGCGGCGGTTCCGATCGCAGTTTTGACCAACGCAGCACGCGTTTCGGTGACAGGAATTCTGACCTATTACTACGGCAAATCGGCGTCCGAAGGGACCTGGCACGATGCTTCGGGGTGGCTGGTTTACATCGTGGCTCTGGCGCTGCTGATCGCCTTTAACTATATTTTACAGCGGTTGTTTGGTAAGCAGAATGAGGCGATGTCGGATACTGATACGCCAATGTTTACGGGCCGAAAGGCGTCGTTGCTGCCGATATTGGTTCTTTTTCTGGCTGGTGGTTTGCTGGTCAATTGGTTTGCTTACCGGTCGGAATTTGCACCGCCGAGGCAGCAGTTGTCAGGGCTCTCGCAAACGCTTGGCGAATGGAAACAGAAGGGCGATGAGATCAGGTTCGAGCCTGAGATCGAGAGCGTGCTCAAGACGACCGATTACACGATGCGCGAGTACACTCTAGCGGATGGTCGTATCGCCAATATTTACGTTGGATATTACGCTTCGCAGCGGACGGGGGCGACATATCACAGCCCGCAGAATTGCCTTCCCGGAGCCGGTTGGGTCTTGAGCGATCCGCAGACGGCCGAGGTGACAATGGCGGACGGACGCACGTTTACGGCCAATCGATATACGCTTCGCAGCGGCATCTACCATCAAGTGATGCTCTACTGGTACGAGGGCCGCGGCCGGACGGAGCGAAGCGAATATCGTGACAAACTAAACACTGTGATCGACAGCGTCTCACGCCGACGCAGCGACGGAGCGATGGTCCGCGTAATGACCGACGTCGGCCACGACGAAGAGGCTTCGCTAAAAGCCGTCGCCGATCTCGCCGCAAAACTAGCCGAGCAACTCCCGCCTTTCGTGCCTGAGTAGCGCTCTTTAAAATTACCAATCGTGTTTTTTTATGTGCGCGGTCGGAATTGTGGTATGTACCACAATTTTATCAACGGATTTGCCAAAAATGAGTAAAAATCGACCTTTGGTGCCGCCCTTTTAGGGCTTGGTGCCGCGTTTTTGAGGCTTGGTAACCGCCAAAATGGGCGTTGGTAACGCGAAAAACGGGCTTGGTGCCGCGGAAAAAAACGGGTCACCAAACACGATTTGAGGACAGCAATCAGAAAATAATCCGAATTTCCGCCGCCTCCCGCCGCCATCACCACCTCCGCGGACGGACCACCAGTTACCCACGCCACCACCGCCGCCGCCCATTCGGCATCTCAGTGACTACGCGGTTGGAACACCCGCACGACGGGTTGGGTTCCTGCCAATGAGCTTTGTGTGCTAGAGTCTTTGAGGTACTTAAGCGAAAACTAAACTCCTACAATCAATGAAGATCAAACCTTTCTCGGGATCCGTCGTTTTTTTATTTATCTCGCTCTCGCTGTGTTTGTCCGTTTTCGGGCAGGAACCGGAACCGGGAAGTTTTGCCGCCGGGCAGAAGGTTGAGGTGGAATATATTCCCGACAGCGGCAAATGGTTTGCGGCCAGCGTTGTCGAGGTCGTGAATGACGGATACTCGTACAAGGTCAAGGTTGCTCCGTACGGCGACGGCAAGCAAATCGAGGCCAATATCCATTTTAAGGGAGTGCGGGCAGGACGAGCCGGCGGTGCTGTACAAGCCGGGGGCAAGAAGGCCGAGTCCGGTAAGCTGGTTTTGGGGAAATATGGCTGCACGGCTGCGAAATACACTAACGGCTCGTACGAATATATTCCGCGAGGCGCATTTGTCATCGCGAGCGACGGCAAATACACCTACAACGGCTTTCAAAAACCAAGCAGAGGGACATTTACTGTTGACGGTAAAGGGAACCTCGCTTTCAAAGGCGGCTACCTCGATAAGGGCCAAGCCGAGAAGATCGACCGCCCGAACAAATTCTCTTTAGTGTTTCCAACGAATCCCGACAACCGCTGGACGTGCGGGCTCGTCGAGAACTAGATTCAAATTGCCAATACAAGACTCGACCCGAACCTGGCGGACTGTTAGGTTCAGCACATACATAAATATTTCGATAGTCAATACTTGAAACGTAACCCGTCTGACGGGCAGCAATGCGTGTGTTTGGGAGAGTCAAAGTATGAGCATAATTAAATTATCATTAACTATTTCAGCTTTCGGTCTGTTTTTATCGGCCTGTGCTACGGATCAGCAGTCGCAGCAACCGCAGCAGACCGTTAATCCGGATCCGGTCGCGTACAATGTGCCGCAAAACGTTAACAGCGACGAATACTGGGCAAAGGACAATTTCGATCTGCAGCGTGTGGGCGATCTGCTACAGCGGTCGAATAATCCGGAGGAGTTTGAATCGTATCTCAATTCGAACGACGGGATCAATAATCTCGATCTGAACGGCGACGGTTATGTCGATTACATCGGTGTGCAGGAGTATGACAACGGTGATAATAATTCACGCGGATTGTCGCTGTTTAGCCGTTTTGGCCCGGATCTTATACAGGAGATCGCACAGATCGTGCTTCACCGCGACAGCCCGGACTGGTCGGGAGCACGTGTCCTGCTTAGAGGCAACGAGCAGATCTACGGCGATAATAATTATTACGAAACAAACTGGTCGGACCGTAC
>JANLTF010000576.1:0-3957 GCA_031362825.1 Acidobacteriota bacterium
TCAGGGCTCAATGCGGTTCCGCAATTATCAATGTCCAGCTCCTATCCTTTCTTCTTTTCAGGCCTGAGCTTATTCGCGGTCGCGGTTCTCGGTGTCATCTGCGTGGCACGAAACTCTTGGCCGGGCGTCTGTTCCTGCGAGGCCTTGGTGGCTGCCAGCAATTTCGATTCGTTCAGTAATTTCTGAGCCGCCTTTGCGGTCTTGCTCAATCTCTTTTTTTCTTTTGGCATAATCTGATTCCTTAGACTTTCACGATCCAGCCGCCGCCGACAACCTCTTCTTGAGTTTCGATATCGTAGAAGATGGTTGCCTGGCCGGGCGTAATCGCACGTTGGGGTTCGTCGAAAACTATACGGGCACGGCCATCCGGCAACGCGTGAATCGTGGCTGGTGCTGGCTCGTGGCGGTAGCGTACTTTCACCGCAGCGCGAACCGGTTCTGTTGGCTCGTCGAAAGCGACCCAGTTGACGCCTTTGGCTGTGAATTCGAGCGTGTCGAGCTCAAAATCCTCGCCGACGATGATCTGATTTTTCGCACGCTCGATCTGTAAAACATATAGCGGCTTCTCGTTTGCGATTCCGAGACCTCGGCGTTGACCAATCGTATATCTATGAACTCCTGTGTGCGAACCGACGGTTTCGCCGACCGTGTTTACAATGTCACCGCCTGATGGCAGTTCGCCGCTCCGGTCTTCGTGATCTAGATAGCGATCTATGAATTCGCTGTACTTGCCGTCAGGCACAAAGCATATTTCCTGTGACTCTTTCTTTTCAGCGGTGTACAAATTGGCGTCGCGAGCGATTTCGCGAACCTCTTCCTTCTTCATTTCGCCGAGAGGAAAATATGCCCGCGAGAGCTGATCTTGGGTCAGCTCCCAGAGGAAATAGCTTTGGTCTTTCCAATGGTTGCGGCCGCGGAACAGGCGGTATCGGTTCGCGTCTTTGTCGTATTCAACTCTTGCAAAGTGGCCGGTCGCGACCTTGTCACAACCGAGGCTGACAGCCATCTTGTCTAACGACGCAAATTTTAGGCGCGAATTACAGGCGACACACGGAATGGGCGTTTCGCCATCGAGATAGCTTTGGACAAACGGCTCAACCACCGACGTCTCAAACTCTTTTTCAAGGTTGAGTACATAGAACGGAAACCCCAAACCCTCGGCCACGCGACGTGCGTCATAAACGTCATCGAGCGAGCAGCAACGGGAGGGCAGCGGATCGCCGTTCTCATCGACGCTGATACCACGCCGCTGATTCCACAACTGCATAGTAAAGCCGACGAGCTCGTGCCCCTGCTCCTTAAGTAATGCCGCTGCCGCCGAACTATCGACGCCGCCGCTCATAGCTACCGCTATTTTCATAACCAAACTTCTATTCTGACAGCCGATAAGGAAAATGCCCAACGTTGTCCCGCATTGGGACAGATCGGGACAGGTCCGTTTGACGGTAAACTATTCAGAATAAGATGCTTATGGTCCACGATGCGTTTGTCCCATTTGTCCCGCAAAGATTTTGCAGTGTTTCATATACAAAACACTTGACTATTATTGCAACCTGCGGTCATAATGTCAAAACAAATGTTTGATCGGGTCGAAACAACTGAAGTCGTGGAGGACGCCGGACATTCCCTGTCCAGGCCCCTGAACGATTGGATCGTCGCGGAAAAGGCGACGGCGGCCCCAGCAATGTTCTTTGGCGAGTTTTGGCTTGAGAACGAAATGGCCGTTTTGTTTGCAGGTGCAGGCCTCGGAAAGAGCGTTTTGGCGATGCAGCTCGCCGAATCGATCGTACGCGGACAGCCGATCAGCCCGTTGCCGATGACGGCAAGCAAACGTAGGGTCTTGTATGTCGATCTTGAGATGAACTCAAGGCAGTTGGCGATGCGTTACACGGCCGACGCAGATAGCGGACGAGTAATGAAGAAACGCTACCGTTTCTCGAATGACCTCTCGCTGATGCCTCTTGACCCCGAACAACTCCTTGCCGGCAAAAGTCCGGAGCAGACCGCCCAAATGTTCGGGCGACTCATTGAGACTGAGATAACGCGCCACGGCGCACGCGTTCTCATCGTCGACAGCATTACAGCTCTAAAACGGTCGTATTACGGCTCGAACGAATTGCTGCCCGTTCTCCGCACACTAAAGCGGCTTGTCCGAAACCACGATCTCTCGATACTCGTTCTCGCCGACGCACCGTCGACGGGACGTGCAAGATCGTTGACGATGAGCGGTTTAGGCGGACTGAGGCTCGTCGCGAATGCCGCTGACAGTGTGATCGCAATCGGCGCAAGCGGCCACGATCCCGTCGGGCGTTACATCAAACACCTGTTTTCCCGCAGTACGCCGCTCGTATTTAACGCGCTGCATGTACCCGTGTGCCGTATCGGCAAGATCGGCGGTAATTTCCTCGGTTTCGACTTTGGCGGGTTTGGGTCTGAGCGCGAACTGCTGATCGACCGACACGAACAGGCTGAAACTCCGATGATCGAATGGATCTGGGAGGAGGCGTACAAGGGACGCACGATCCGCCAGATCGCCCTCGATTGCGGCAGATCAAAATCGACCGTCCATCGCCTGATGCAAATGCGTCCTATTCCGCCGGCAACGGAGACCGGTGACGGTCAACCTATTCAGGAAAAGAGCGAAGAGGGCGAGTTTCCCGGCTGTAGGGAATATCATGACGCGCTACACGATCCGCGATTTGATATTTTGTCGGAGTGTGAGCATGAAAACGATCCCGGAATAGATGTGCTTGGTGAAGAGGCCTGGCTGATCGAATTAGCCTGGGTCCGTGCACGTGATATATATAGGAAAACTGGCAAGACACCGCGTTTGTGCGAAGATCCCGCTTTGATCGAGTTTTACGCCAAGAATAGTGTTACGGAAAGGATCGATTCAAGTTGAATCATTTGGCCGGATTTCACATAAATAGGCTGTCATGTTATAATCAAAAAACTATGAAGCTCGCCATCCGATAACTCAACCTCAAAACTAGTATTAATTTTGCGTGTCTATGTGTTGCCTTGATTTGCACGCATTGATCCATGTCTGTTTTTGCCTTTGTCTAAGAGGTCTGTTTTTATGTCTTTGAATTCCGAAACTCCGTCCGTTGTGACAATCGATAATTCGTTCTGGGCTGTCTTGCGCGAGGCTGTTCGGGGAACAACGCGCGACTTTACTCAGGGGCCGATCGGACTGGCCATATTTTTGCTTGCGGTGCCGATGATACTCGAAATGAGTATGGAGAGCCTGTTTGCGGTCGTCGATATTTTCTTTGTCGCCAAGCTCGGGGCGGACGCTGTTGCTATCGTCGGTTTGACGGAGTCGGTTATGGCTCTGATCTATGCTGTCGCATTTGGCTTTGCCATCAGCGCTACGGCTACGGTCGCCCGTCGAACGGGCGAGGGCGACGCCGCGGGTGCTGCGAAATCGGCGGCCCACGTCATATATTGCGGCGTCATCGTGTCGCTGATAATCAGCGTGATCGGTATAATTTTTGCCCCTCAGATCCTCGCACTGCTTGGAGCAAAGCCGCATATTTTGGCGGAAGGATCGCAGTTCATGCGAATCATGGTCGGCGGAAATGCGGCGGTTTTGTTCATATTTCTGCTGAACGCGATCTTTCGCGGAGCCGGTGATGCGGCCATCGCGATGCGGGTTCTGATCCTTGCAAATTTACTGAACATGGTTCTTTCGCCGTGCTTTATTTTTGGAGTAGCGTTCTTCCCGGAGCTTGGAGTTACTGGCGCCGCGGTTGGGACGACGATCGGGCGGAGCATTGGTGTTCTTTATGCAGCTTGGTGTCTGTTCAGATTTGGCGGGCGTATTCATGTCAATCGTGAAAGTTGGCGGTTCGATCCGGTGTTGCTTTGGAAACTGATAAAGCTCTCGTCCACAGGCGTTTTTCAGTTGCTGGTCGCTACCGCGAGTTGGACGGCTCTGATGCCGATAATGGCCGG
>JANLTF010000585.1:0-4830 GCA_031362825.1 Acidobacteriota bacterium
GAGCGAGCTTCGCACGCAATTTTCAATCGGCTATATTCCGTCAAATGATAAAAAGGACGGAACGTACCGAAATATCAAAGTCGTTATCGATGACGGGCCGAACAAACAAAAACGAATCCCGATCACACGCACGGGCCGAACTGCGGATTCGGACGTGTCGACGAAGCCCGCTTCCACGCCTACGAAGCCTTAGTGTTCACCTGTAAACACCCAAAGGAGATCGTCCCAAAAAGACGATCTCCTTTTCTACTAAATATCCATACCGCTACTCCGGGACAGAGCCGGAGATTTTTTTACGATTGGTTTCGCCGGTGACTAATACCGGAATTCCTTCGTCAACCTCGTCGTGCGGACGCGGGATGACGTGTACAGCGGTAACCGTCCCAATACGCCGCGCGGCCGCCGCCCCGGCATCGACCGCGGCTTTGACGGCGCCGACCTCACCGCGAACGATGGCAGTGACAAGTCCTGCGTCGATCTTCTCATAGCCGACAAGCGTCACATTTGCCGACTTGACCATCGCATCAGCAGCTTCGATCATTGCGACCAGCCCAAAACATTCGACCATTCCAAGTGCTTGCATAAAATTCTTCCGGGCGATACTTAACGCTTCCGCCTTTTCCAATAAATAAAGATGCCGAGTCCGAGTAATGCCATCCCGGCGAATATCGCAATGAAAAATACTACACCAGCAGCAATCATTCTATTTACCTCGATCGCATCCATGACTAGACTATTTAACAAAGACCATCAGAAACACCAACGCCGAGGCTATTACCGCGATCAGTACGCAAAAGAGCACAAAGATTCGGTTTGAGGCTGGGCTCGGTTCTTCCCAAACAACTTTCTTTGGCTTTCTCTGGCCGACACGCGATCTCTTTCGTTCGGCGGCGGCAACTGCTAATTTGTCGGTCTTTTCGTCCTTTTCGCCGGTTTCGATCTCTTCCGGGCTCGATTCCGGGACGACTTCTTCCGTCAGACTGTCGTCATTAACTGACTTCACCGTTGGCTCAACACCATTCGAAACCGGCTTACCGCAGTTATAGCAAAAC
The DNA here is from genome assembly GCA_031362825.1 of Acidobacteriota bacterium. Taxonomy (GTDB): domain Bacteria; phylum Acidobacteriota; class Blastocatellia; order Pyrinomonadales; family Pyrinomonadaceae; genus OLB17. The sequence continues at coordinate 1,053 of JANLTF010000585.1, forward strand.
TGCGTCCCGTCGCGAACATCAACGCCGCACGATACACAAACTGCTTTTTCGAGGACCGTTTCTGTCATTATTTACTAGACGACCGTAAAAATTTCCTTCTCTGTTCCGAGATCACGAGCCGACGGCGTCAGGATCGATTTCTTTGTGATGAATATCCGCTTCCCGTCATTTACTGCCCGCCGAACGTCGTCTTCGCTGACGAAATCAAGCGGTGCAGGCGGCTTTTCAGGCACGGGAGGTGGAAATGTGTGATGCACGATCGTTTGCTTCACAGGCTCGACCACTGGGGCGGGAGCCTCGCGTTCGACGTGCTTGCTTAAAAAGCTGTCAACGATCGCTGCGATGTCTTCGCGTTTCGGTGCCTTACGCGGAGCCGCAACGGGCGGCCTCTCGCCTCTTCCTGTGGACTGCTGACCTGTGAGTGCCGACTGCCTATTCACCGGCTTTGTCTCAAAGGCAACTCGTTTAATATCGATCAGATGCACCGGCGAGACATTATCCGAAGTCACATTGCCGCCCCACGAACCGCAGCCAAGCGTCATCGAGGGCGAAAGATCGGTGGAGAATCCGATCGCACCGTGTGTTGTCGGCGAATTGATAACGACGCGGGCGGTTGGCATTTTTTCCCCGTATTTTATTGCCGCTGCACGGTCTTTGGTATGCATGCCCGACGTGTGGCCCATGCCGCCATACTGTAAAACTTCGAGGCAGCGAGCAGCCCCGGCTTCGACGCCATCGGCAACAAAAAAGGCGAGCGTTGGCGACAGTTTCTCGATAGACCATGGAAAGTCCCGCCCAACTCCCGCACAATCAGACAACAGACATCGTGTTCCGTCTGGAATAGATACACCGGCCATTTCGGCAATAAACGCTGCTGATTTGCCAACGATTGCGGCGTTCAATGTCCGCTGCGGGGTAACGAGGATTTTCCCAACCGCTTCAGCCTCTGCCGAATTCAAAAAATGTCCGCCTTGAGCGCGAAACTGTTCGCGAACTGCATCCGCTATCGGTGCATCAGCAACGACCGACTGTTCCGACGCACAGATGGTGCCGTTGTCGAAACAAGTGCTCGTCAAAACATCCGATACGGCCTTTGCAACATCAGCTGAACGCTCGATAAACACGGGTACATTGCCGGGACCGACCCCGAAAGCCGGTTTGCCTGACGAATAGGCCGCACGGACAAGTCCGGTTCCACCAGTGGCAAGAATAACCGCGGTCCGTTTGTGCTTCATCAACGTTTCGGTGCCCTCGATGGTGGTGAGCGTAAGGCATTTGATCGCATCAGCCGGAAGGCCGTGTTTGATGCCCGCATCGAGCATTATTCGGGCGGTTTCGGCGATGCATTTTGCCGCCGAAGGATGCGGCGAAAGAACTATCGTGTTTCGCGACTTGATCGCGATAATTATTTTGAAAATTGCGGTCGAGGTTGGGTTGGTCGAGGGGATGATAGCCGCTACAACGCCTCGAGGGCTCGCGATCTCAACGATACTATCGGTTTCGCGGACTACGCCGACGGTTTTTAGGGTTTTGAAGTAATTCCAAACGTCTTCGGCGGCAAACCTATTCTTTTCTCGCTTGTCGTCCGGCTTTCCGAAGCCTGTCTCTTCGTGGGCCATTTGGCCTAATCGGGCAGCATTCGCAAAGGCCGCAGAGGACATCGCCGAGCAGATCTCATCAACTTTTTGCTGATCGAACCGCGCAACAATAGCAAAAGCCGCGTGTGCGGCCTCGACCGAATCGCGGGCTTCCTGCTGCGCTGCGAGATCCTTATCACTCATTCGCTAAAATAAAGCGGGAGAAGCCGGAACTGCGGCAGCACGATCAAAGATCGTGGCGTCACTGCGTCCCGCCATCTCCGCGTCGTAACAAGTTATTTTGTCTTTGTCTTGCTGTCTTCGTTAGAGATAGCCGCCGATGAACCGGCGCCACCGGAACTAAGCTGTTTTCCACCGCCGCCCTGCAAAGCCTTTTCGTCCGGGCTCAGGCCGACCGTTCCGCCCTTTGGCAGAATCCGTTCGACCTCGCCGTGCGGACGCGGGATGACGTGTACGCTGATCAGTTCGCCGACACGACGAGCCGCTGCTGCACCGGCATCGGTCGCCGCTTTTACGGCTCCGACATCACCGCGAACAAATATCGTCATATAGCCGGCCCCAATATATTCCTTGCCAACGAGCTGTACATTTGCTGCCTTGACCATCGCATCAGCGGCTTCAACACCGCCGATAAAGCCCTTTGTCTCGATCATTCCGAGAGCTTCTAAACTCATAGATTAGTCCTCACTTTTCGAATTCTAGATGAATTTTATAATATGTGCCTGACAAAGCCTAAACCTAACACGCGAAAAGCCAATAATCAAGCGGTTGCCGTTCGATAAAACCTATACGATTCGATTGACAGGTAGTGTTAAACAACGCTATATTTCACAGTTAAGAACGTTGTCCGGGTCACTAGTTCAAACACGTCGAAAATGTCACAAACCTTAGGCGAAAAATTGCGGGAAGCCCGCGAGGAACGCGGTATTTCCCTGACTGAAGTCGCGGAGCAGACCCGCATTTCACCACATTACATCCAATCGATCGAGCGCGACGATTATAAACCTTTGCCGGGCGGGATCTTTAACAAAGGATTTATCAAATCGTTTGCAAAATACGTCGGGGTTAACGAGCAGGAAGCTCTGCTTGACTACGCCAAGGCCATTTCCGCGAACGAGGGCACTGAGGATCAGGATCTAAAAGTATATAAACCGGAGGTTTTGACCGATGATTACTCGTCTCGTTCAATGATACCGACGGTAATCGGGGCGGTAGTGATACTTGGTTTGATGACGGGCGGAATTCTATTTGGGCTGAACTATTTAAATTCCCCGACTGAGCCGCCAAAACCAGCGAACACAAACGTTGCGAACACTGGTACGAACTCGAATAGCGGCTCTCAATCGACACCTACTGATCCGTCTGTGCCGGAGATGGCAACGCTCAAGGTCGAGTTCAAGACCACGACCGGTCCCGTAGGCGTCAGAGCGACAGTGGACGGCACAAAGACCGAAGACGTTATTGGGGCCGGTGCGTCGAAGGTCTATGAACCGAAAGAGAGCATTACGTTAAACTTCAACCGCTGGAACGCCACAAAAGTGCAGCTCTTGATCAACGGAAAAGCAATCGCACTGCCAAGTGCTCCGCTTGTTCCTGCGGATAAGGACCGGATAAATTTCACGATCTCGAAAGACAATCTTGCTCAAATCTGGACAAACGGCGCGATCTCGACCGAGGTTCCGGCCGCGACGGTTGACGGCGGTGTCGCAACGGCCACGCCGAACGGTGCCATTCCGGGACCGACGGTTCCAACTGTTGCTCGGCCAACGCCCGTACAGAAGGCCACAACGCCAACAATGACGGCAAGTCCGGCAAAAACGCCTGAGGTAAAAGTAACGCCAAAACCCGCTACTACGCCGGCCAAACCGGCCGCGAACGGTCCGAACTGAAGGCAAAGTTACATCAAAATCACATTCTTGAATGTCCGCAAGCAATTTGTGGGCATTTTTGTTTATAATTGGATATGGAAATCGACAAAATACAAGAAGGCCTGACATTTGACGACGTTTTGCTCGTTCCGGCCTACTCCGAGATTCTACCGGCCGACGCCGACACCCGCACTAAGTTCTCCCGAAACATCGATCTAAACATCCCTTTGTGCTCATCGGCGATGGACACCGTTACGGAAGCATCGCTTGCGATAGCACTTGCTCAGCAAGCCGGCATCGGCGTGATCCATG
>JANLTF010000024.1:0-1691 GCA_031362825.1 Acidobacteriota bacterium
GGATCTTCGACGAGTTTCGACTGCTGCTCGACCTGTAGTGCGAGTTGACGGCCCAAGGCGATCTCTTTTTCCTGCGAACCGCCGAGCCAACCAAAGAACTTGTCCGAGCCGCCGTTGATCTTTCGCTTGCCGATCTGTGCAGGGTCGTCCTTAGGCGACAACACCGCAGGGCCCGCAGGCGTCGCGGAGGGCTTTGCGTCTTTTTTATCTTTCTTGGCGTCCTTTTTGGCGTCTTTCGCCGGAGTTTCCTGAGCAAACGTGTCCGCCGACAAGATAGCTAAGGAGCCAAACAAAAGACTCGCCATGATCGAGTATGCACCAAATCTACGCATAAAACTTGTCGCCATATACACCCTCCAAAAGAACACCGATCCAATTCCAAAATTGTAGCGTTATACCTGTCTAATAATCAACGTCTATATGATGCGCATCCGCACCAAAAAGTTGCGATTATCGACGTTCGGGACTAAAAAAATATATTTATTTTCGGAATGCAATAAAATCTGTTTTCAGAATTGATAAAACTTGTTAAAATATTTATTGGCGAGGCCTCACTTAGTTTTCGCTCCGCGATCAGGATCCGCTCGATAAGCTTCACTCGATGAAACGCATAGACGAAAAGGTAAAAGATATTGTCGAAGTCCGTTCACATGGCAGCATCGTGAATTTTGGCGCCGATCCGGCGCAGACGGTTTCGGGCTATCATTTTACCGACGTGACTTCCGACCTGATGAGCAAATGGCTCAACCGTGCTTCGCGAATTACGAACGGGAACGGTGCGGCAAGTGCACTCGCGGGATTTCGCGGCGTCGGGAAAAGCCACTTTCTCGCAACGCTCGGTGCTCTCCTCGGGCATCCGGAATTGCGTTCGCGTGTCTCCGATCCGCTCGTTGTCTCGACCACACACTCTCTTGCCAGACGGCAGTTTCCTGTGGCATTCATCCGTCGCGGAACGAGTCAGACACTGATCGAAGAACTAAAACAGGCGATAAGCCCGATCGTCGGGGTCGAACCGGCGCAATTGAACGATTCGCTAAGCGATCTGTTGATGCAGGCCGCGAATTCGACGGGCGATCTGCCGCTCGTGCTACTCATCGATACGGCGTTTGAGCGTTCGGCAAGAGTCTCGCGTGACGATGGAATGGTGCTCGCCGAGGTTGCTGAGATAGCGAAACGGCTGGGCATATTTGTCGGCATCGCTCTCGACGATGATATTGCCGGTGCCGATGGCGTGAATTCCGGCATTTCGAAGAGTTTTGCGATCGATTATCTCGATCAGGAACACCTCTACAAGATCGTCGATTCGCATATTTTTCCGAAGCAGCAGCGAATGCGCCCATTGCTGCACGATATTTATAACTATTACCGCGAGGTGGTGCCGGGATTTCGTTGGAGCGAGCAGCGGTTTTCGTCGCTTTACCCGCTGCATCCGGCGATCATGGAGATCGCGCCATTCGTCCGGCTCTACCTACACGAATTTGCGTTGCTGGGATTTGCCTCCGAGGCCGGGGCCCGGATCATGGGCCGTCCGGCAAATTCGCTGATCGCACCTGACGAAGTCTTTGACAACGTCGAAAAGGGACTAAGACAGATCGATGTATTGAACGACGCTTTTGCTACGTTCGATCAGTTGAATAACGATGTCGTCGCTAAGGTGCCGGTGATGAAACGGCTGCAGGCAAAGCTGATCC
>JANLTF010000026.1:0-10902 GCA_031362825.1 Acidobacteriota bacterium
TTACGGCTTAGCTGTCACATTGACGATGCTGATGACAACTATTTTGCTGGCTGTCTATCTGTATTCACGACGGGTTCCGATCGTTTTGACGGCATTGATCACTCTGGTTTTTGTCGTTATTGAAGGGGCATTTTTTATCGCCAATCTCGAAAAATTTCCCGAGGGCGGTTTTATCTCGATTTTCATCGGATTCATCCTGTTTGCGGTGATGTGGATCTGGTATCAAGGCAGAGTCGTACGCCGTTCATTAACGGTTATGGATGACACGGGGCCGTTTTTTAAAACGCTCACGGAACTCAGTAACGATATGACCTTGCCACAATATGCGACGCACCTCGTTTACCTGACGAGCTCGGATTCACCAAAAAAGATCGAACAGGAAACGATTCGTTCGGTTCTGGAAAAAACGCCCAAACGCGCCGATGTTTATTGGTTTGTTCACGTTAAAACGGACAACGAACCTTTCACGATGAAATACAAAGTGGACATCGTCGAGAAAGAAGAGGTTTACTTCATTAAGTTTACGCTCGGCTTCCGAATCGAACCCCGTTTGAATTACTTTTTCGAACTCGCGCTCAAAGACTTACAAGAGACCAAGGAAGTTAACATCACAAGTCGCCATCCGGCGCTCGAGAAATTCGACATCGATGGCGACATCCGTTTCGTCCTTCACAGCTCATTTTTGAGTCACGAAAACGAATTGCCTTTCAAGCAAAATTTCATAATGCATTCGTATTATTTCCTCCGCCGATGGTTTAGCGTCCGCGAAGATTATGCTTACGGCCTGGATGCAAGCAACGTTGAAATCGAGCACGTACCGATAGTCATCGCCGAACCGAAGGATATGAAATTGTCACGAGAAATCTAGTTTAGGTCTCAAATAGGCAAAATAGTATCGAAAGAAAACAGGATAGGATTCAGGGGAACGCGAGCCTAGTCCTTACGTCATCATTACCCGGATGGATACAATTCTGAGTTTTTCTAACTTACTCAATCAATCAATCCGCTTCTTCTTTTTGGGGATTCTGGCGGTTTTTTCAAAGTCCGATCTAGAAATTCCCACGCCGATTCCGAAAGTTCTTTCGCTCCATCCGCTTTTCGCCATCGGTTTCAAAGGTGGTGTCGGGATTTGGGCGAGTGGTTTTTAAGGGCAAATCGTTGTGGCGCTTGCTGCCGCATCCGTGAGGGCTTTCGGCTGTGCCTCTTTACGCTTTTTTTATTCTTCGGCGGACCGCGAGCTTTTACTAATTTCTGAAGATTACTATTCTGCTTTTGATTCTACCTCGGTTTTAGATTCTGTTTCGGAATCGGACTCGATTTCGACCGACGCGATCGGTGGATACATCTTTCTGTTCAGGCGAACCGAAGCAAATTGATTAGCGAATACAACGACGCCGAGTGCAACAACTAAGATCACGCCCATCACCGGCCCGAGCGAAAAGCTGCCGTCCGACATTCGATTGTCCTTCTTAAATCGGAAAAACGCCTCGCCGAGCCAGAAATAGCGGATGATCACGAATATCCCGACATAAACGAACGTTGCCCACATTGCCCAGGCACGTTTTGTGGCCCATAGGACGCCGTTTGCGAGCAATAGTAGCAATACACCCGAAATAATCAGTGCTGTACACGCTACACCCGAATTGTATTCATATCCGACGACGGCCGCAGCCGGTTGACCGATGCTCTGGAGCCAGCTCCATGAATAATACGTAAAAAACGCCATTGCGGCTATCGATAAGCCGAGAATTGCGAGATAGAGTTTGCTCCACATAGGGGAAGTTTATAGCAGAGAATTGGCCTTTATACAAATGAAAGGAGTTCCAACTTGAGTTCGTGAGACCTGGAAGGTCAGCCGACTCAATCTGGAACTCCGAATAAAGGGAACTCGACAATTACTAACCCGGCTTGACGGTCAAATAGATCGTCTGGCCGCGGCGTGAGATGAGCATCAACAGGGGCTTCGTTCCGGTCGCGTCGAGAGCCGTTTTGACGTCTGCGACCGAGTTTACTGCCCTGCGATTGATCTCAAGGATGACGTCGCCGCGAGCGATTCCAGCTTCGGCTGATGCTCCGCCCGGATCGACCTCGGTGACGACCAGTCCCTCGGAATCTGATTCGAGGCCAAGCTGTTTCGCGATTTGCGGCGTCATGGGCTGCAGACTCAAACCGAGTTTTCCGCCCTCTTCCTTGCCGCCGGGCGTATCAGTTCCTTTTTCGGTCCCGGTCGCTGGATCCGATTTGCTGTCAAATTCGTCAAGCGTTGCGGTAAAATCCTGCACTTTTCCGTCGCGTTGTACCGTGATCTTGATCTCGGTTCCGGGCAGCGTTCCGGCGACCTTGTTGCGGAGGACGTTGCTATCCTCGATCTTTTCGCCGTTAATAGCTGTGATGATGTCGTTGCGTTTGATACCTGCTTTATCCGCAGCACTTCCGGCCTTGACGTTGCTGACCAAAACTCCGGTTTTCTCGGTCAGTTCGAGGGCTTTCGAGATCTCGTCGGTGATGTTCTGGATATTGATCCCGAGCATTCCGCGACGTACTTTGCCGTCTTTGATGAGCTGGTCCATTACGGATTTGGCCATATTTGACGGTATCGAGAAGCCGATGCCAATATTGCCACCGCTGGGGCCGCCGGGCGACAGGATCTGTGAATTGATGCCGATAAGTTCGCTGTTCAGACTAACCAGAGCGCCGCCTGAATTTCCGCGGTTTATCGGGGCGTCTGTTTGTAGAAAATCTTCGTAGCTGCCATCGCTAAGGCCGGTTCTGCGGCCTTTTGCCGAGATGATTCCTGCCGTTACGGTCTGGCCGATGCCGAGCGGATTACCGATCGCAAGCACGATGTCGCCGACGCGAATGTTGTCAGAATTTCCAAGCGTCAAAAAGGGAAGGCTCTCGCCTTCGATCTTTAGGACGGCAAGGTCGCTCGGAGCGTCAGTTCCTATTACTTTTGCCTCAAATGATTTGTTATCCGACATCAGAACCGTGATCTTATCGGCGCCATCAACCACGTGATTATTGGTCAAGATCGTGCCGTCAGCACTCACAATTACGCCTGACCCCATTCCGCGTTCGATGGGCGGACGTTGATTTTGTCGCGGCTGCTGCTGTTGGGGAAATTGCTTAAAGAAATCGTCCCCAAACGGGCTGTTTGGAATTATCTGTTGCTGTTGTGGGGCCTTTCCTTTGATCTCGGCTTCGATGCGGACGACGGCCGGTGAAGACTTTTCTACTACGTCCGAATATGATGTACGAATGCCGTTGACAACGACCGGTTCTGCCGGAGCGGCTGGTTGGGCGTTTACCGGAGTGTCACCGCCCAAGAGGTTCGTTTTGCACGAAGTAACAAATGCTGCAATCGCAATAAATACAATAGTTAAAGCTTTTCTAGTAAACATGGGGATCTCTCCAAAAAATAGTCTTTTAGATGATTCTACAGAATCCGGGAGCGGATCTGGAATGATAAACACTTTACGATGAAAAACCGCTCTAGGTTCGATAAATATTGACCCAGCTAGCTGGCTGCCATGACTTTCGGCGTTTTCCCGTCGAAAATGTACGCGAGCGATTTATAGACTAATTTCGAACAGAGAAAAGCGGGCGAATCATAGTTTTCAAAATACGAGTATTCGACAAGGTCCATTCCCACAACCCTTTTCTTTTCAGCGAGTGTGCGTATCAAAGTTAAAGTTTCATACCAACCTAATCCGCCCGGTTCGGGCGTTCCGGTTGTTGGTACGATACTTGGGTCGAGGCCGTCGATATCAATAGTTAGATAGACATTTTGGGTCAGCGAATCGACTGCTTCATCTATCCAGTTGGTTCTGCCGGCAATGTCGCGTGCCCAGAATATTTTCGTCGGCAACCCCTCTTTCAGCGATCGTGCCTCGTCGCCGGAAATCGAGCGAATACCGACCTGAACAGATGGTATTCGGAGGTCTTTCACGACGCGGGCCATGATCGATGCGTGCGAGTGCGGAGTCCCGTCGTATTCGTCGCGAAGATCGGCGTGGGCGTCGATCTGCAAGACGCTGAGGTTGTCGTATTTTTCGTTATGGGCCTTGATTATCGGGGCCGATACGGAATGTTCGCCGCCGAGCATGCAGATGAATTTGTCGAGTTCGAGCAGCTTTTTGGTATAGCTGTAAAGCTCGGACATCATTACTGCCGGCGTCTCGCGTGGCGTGAATTCGGGGAGTGTATGGATTCCGACCTTATAGACCTCGCTATCCGTTTCTTCCTCGTACAATTCCATGTTTCGCGAGGCGTCGACTATCGCCATCGCCCCGGCACCGGTTCCGGTACCGTATGAGACAGTGCCTTCGTAAGAGACGGGCAAAATTAGAACTTCGGCGGTATCGAAGTTCGAGTAACGCTCGTCTTCGATACCGCCGAAATTCATTGGTAAATTCTCTGATTCACTCATAGTGTTTTAGGGAACATCGATCACAAGTTCACGTCCCGCAAAGCTGAAACTCGGACGCTTGCGGCCCTTCATGAACTTGGCTGCTGTCTGCGACAACGCAGTGATTATCATCGGCAGAGCGATCGACGGATCGCACGGAACATAGGCCGTGGTTGCTCCGCGGAGCAATTTGCCGAATTGCGACGTGTGGCTGCCGCCGTAAGACGGTGTCCGAATATCGAGCGGTGCCGTATCGGTCGCGATCGAGATCGCATATTTGTGGCCTCGAACGTTTGTCCGTGTGATGTATGACGATATCTCGGCAACATTGACCATTTTTTGGCTGTTAGAACTGCCGAGCTGGATGATGCCCGAGTTTCGCGTTTTCTGAGCGATCTGCATCATTTCCATCGTGTCTTGAGTGACGTCGAAGGAAATATTGATCTTCTTTTCAAATTTCGCTCGGGCGATTCCGACGGCAATCTCCGAACCCGGAAGATCAGGGCAATATACCGGAATACGTGCTTTGTAGGCAGATGTCAGGATACCGTCCTCGTGGGCAATCTCTGAGAGTTCGCGGCCCATCAGGTGCAGGAACTCGCGGATCGAATATGAGCGCGTCAGATCGAGCTGATTGATGACGCTGCCGATCCATTCGTCGGCCTCCTGGTATTCTTCGCTGTTGGCCAGAACATCTCCGATACGCATAACATCGGAAGCATCGAGATCTTCGTCACTCATGCTCGGATGAGCCTGATAGTGGTTTCGGCCGAGTATTTCGTGAATGTCATTGTAGATCACTGTTCCGCTGACGACAATCACATCGACAAAGCGGTTTTTGATCACATAAGCGAGCAAACGACGCATTCCTGATGTGATCAGATTGCCTGAACCGCAAAGGTATATCGTCGAATTGTCGTCGAGCATGTCGAGCCAGATGCGGTGTGCTTCCGCCAATTGTTTTGCACCAAATCCTGCGCCTTCCATTTTTTCGAGGAGTCCGGCGACGCTGCGATCGCGATCGATCGGAACAGGACGTGTCGGGACCGTCAGAAATTTTGAAGACTTTGTTTTCTTTTGAGCTACCATAATATTTCCACCAATAAACTAACTGTATCTAAGATCTTAATTACCTGCTGATCCAATAGGGGTCAGGTACGTATAACTTTCGACCTGATCTTCGTAATACTCGATCAACTGGCTACCCTCGGTTGATGAGAGGGCCCCTGTTTTAACTCTTTGCAGCACCATTCGACGATACGTATCGTGCAGTTGAACGGCATCAAAACGCACCGTTGCGAGCGAATCGCCCAGTGTCGCGCCGTAAATAACCTTTTTAATGATGTATCCGTCCTCGCCAATAAAAATATGGGCTTCGTGTGGAACGCCAAACAGATTATGGTTATTTCCCATAACCTCCTGGTAGGCACCGACAAGCATCATGGCGAGATAATAAGGCTCTCCTTTTACAAGCTTGTGCAATTCCAATACCGGTTTAACGTCGTGCAGGTCGACAAATTTATCCACAATACCATCGGAATCGCAGGTTATATCACAAAGCGTAGCATATTCTGTAGGCTTTTTGTTGAGTTTGTGTATTGGGATGATAGGAAAAAGCTGTTCGAGGGCCCAATTGTCTGGCATTGAGCGAAAAACTGAGAAATTTGCGAGATATTTGACGCACATCAACCGTCGGAGTTCGTCAAACTCTTCGGCAACGTACTTCTTGAGTTGGGCAAATTCGTCAGCTTTTTCACAGATGTCCCAGAACAGAACCTCGCCCTTACCTTTGGCTTCAAGAGTGATCAGGCCGAGGTTGAACATCGTGAAGAGTTCGTCACGGTTTTCGAGTGCATCGTGATAATACTCTCGATAATTCTTCGCGTTGATCGTGTCGCGAAGGTCGAATAGTTCCTTTACGATCTGCGGATCATCCTTTTCCATTTCGATCGGGACGCTGCTCTCAACGACCGTTTCGATCTCGTCCTGGACGTTTGTAACTAATATCGCGTGATACGCCGAGAGATAACGACCCGATTCCTGAATGATGGTCGGATGTGGCACGTTTTCGTCGTCACATACCGTTTTGATGACGTAGATCACGTCATTGGCAAACTCGCGGGCGTTGTAATTCGCTGATGATTCGAACGACGTTCGTGAACCGTCATAATCGACCGCCATACCACCGCCGACATCCAGATATTGGATCGGGATACCCATCTTGCTGATCTTTGCATAGGTCCGGGCGGCCTCTTTCATCGCATTTTTGATGCGTTTGATGTCAGTGAGCTGCGAACCGATGTGGAAATGCAAAAGGCTGAGCATGTCGATCCGTCCGGCTTCTTGGAGGCGACGTATCACCTCGAGTATCTCGGTGGTCGTCAGGCCGAATTTCGCGGCCTCGCCTCCCGACTTTTCCCATTTGCCTGAGCCTTTCGAATAGAGCTTGACGCGGACGCCGATCGTCGGGAGCGGGATATTTTTGTTTTGGTTCGTCGATTCTTCAGCGAGGGCGAGCGTGTGGTCGAGTTCGCTCATCTTCTCGATGACGATCACCACATTTTTTCCGGCGGCCGCACCGGCGAATGCGAGTTTGATAAAATCACGGTCCTTGAATCCGTTTAGAACGAGCAGACTGTCTTTCGACTGTTCGAGGCCGAGGGCGGCGTAGAGTTCGGCTTTTGATCCGGCTTCAAGGCCGAAGTTGTAACGTGAGCCTTCACGCAGATATTCCTCGATGACGGCCCGGTTCTGATTGACTTTCATCGGAAAGACGCAGAGGTGGCCGCCTTCGTATTCGAATTCTTTGATCGATTTGCGGAAGGCAGTCTGGAGTTTGCGGATCTGTCCAAAGATCAGTTGCGGAAAGCGTAGCAAGACCGGCGTATTCACGCCTCGTTTTCGAAGATCGTCAATAATTACCTTGACGTCAGCGGTCAGTGCTTCATTTTCGGGGGCTTTCACGATCAGGTTGCCCTTACGGTTTACACCAAAATAGTCTGCTCCCCAGTTATCTATTCCGTAAGTTTCGATTGTCTGATCTATTACAGCGCTCAAATTGAATTACTCCTTCACCGCGAAACCGAGAGATCGGTAACTTCTGACAAAAAGATAAAGCTTAATAAATTTCAGCGAAAAATCAAAATGCACCTTCAACTTGAGTTTCAACGCCGTTGATTCGTCGAAACCGACTGGCATAACGCTTGCAATGCAGAACCACGGGAAGGAAGGCTCAGATGCAAAAAGCACGAAAAAGGGATTGAAAACACAAAAATGGCATCGCTTTCAAGCGAGAAAATGCCGTAGTTTGTCAAGATCTAGTGCCAAAATTTGTCACTTGAGTTCCCGGAAGGCAAAAAGTGAGGTGTGAGCAATGAAAAATAGAAATGAAAAAGGTTTCTCCCTTATAGAACTCCTGATCGTCGTCGTGATCATCGGCATCGTTGCCGCACTCGCCGTCCCGGCGCTGCAAAAAGGGCTGCGTGCGGCGGAAAATGGCAACACTTTCGGCTCGATGCGGGCGATATCGTCATCGCAGGTTGGTTTTTATTCTCAAAATAGCCGCTTTGGCCGATTGACTGAGATAAACTCCGCTATGTCTAACAGCCTGGGAACAAACTCGGGCAACACGATCGTTCACGGCAAATTTATCTTTGAAATGGCGCCTGTCGCCCCCACTGACGCTGAGCTTCGTCAGGGATATACTATCACTGCAACTCGAAACGTCTCCGGCGAAGGCGTCGTATATAAATACGAGATCAACCAAACCGGGGAGATACGTCAGATCCTGCCATAACGCTTTCAACTCCCACTTTCCTGCCAATTACACACCCCTCCGCAAAAGGTAGCCACGATGAATGTATTCGAAGACCTTGTCATCGAACTAAAAGAAGAGAATCTCCTCGAAGACACCGTAATGGATATGGCCCGTCTCTCGGTTTCCGATGAAGCGCCGGTTCGGGACCTGCGTCCAAATGATCTTGCAGAGCCGCCGCCCACCGTCGCGGCCCATGAAGAACCGCAGACCATCGAACTGGAACCGCAACTTGAGCCTGAGTCCGAGACCAAATCCGAATCGTATGAAAATTCGCCGGTCGCGATGGCCGTTCCTGAAGATGCGGACATGAAACTTCAGGGGATCGAGGAGACCGTTGAAATTCGCAAACCGTCTTCGGAAAGGGAATTTTTCAAAAAACGGGCGGTCGGCGAGGTTTCGAGTCTCCAGATGGTCGAGCATGTGTTAACTGCGGTCGAGCGCGAACACATGAAGGTCGTTCCTCGGACCTACGACGATTTTGAGGCGAAAAAGGCTCTCAATGCGTTCCTGCAGGTATCTGAAAACATCTCTGCCGACGAACACAAGGAAGCGGAATTCAAATTGATGCACGAGACCGAATCGTGGTGCAGCGCCCTCGCCGCCCGTGATAATGAGGTGTCGGTTGCGAATCTTAGGCGATACTGCGAGAATTGCCGCCCGATGCTCAGCTCACAGGCGATGCTCGCTCTGGCGCGTTTTTACCGCAATTTGCCTTACTCAGAGTCCGTTCGCGGAAAATTTGATTTTATTATCACGCGTCTGTTCTCGCGTCCGATGGACGATCAACGCCGAAAACTCCTGTTTACGCGGGATGAGATGCTCGGCCACATCAAAACCCTGTACGCCGAATGGTCGAGTCTGTCGCTCTACGAAGCAGACGACAATGAATCCAACGTTCTTCTCACCGCTCTTAGTTTCGAAGACCTGACGGCCGAAGCTGAAAAAGCGACCGAGTTCGATGAACTGATCAAGAGCGACTTTTTTAACCGTCTTCGTCTATTCAAAGAAAGCATTGCCGAGCTTTTTTACGCACCCAAGGTCACGATCGCTGCGATAGAATGCAATATTCGGATCGGTAACGCCTACGTCGAACTGATCGACCGCGAACGGCAGAAATCAAACGCCGCGAGTGTTCACGACAAATACTCGTTTATTGATGATCAGGAAGTTTCGCAGGCTACGGGACGGACACTCGAACTCGTAGAATTGCTTCGCGAAAGGACGCGAACCTACGTAGAGATCGAGCCTCAGGCCGAGGCCGATGTGCCGGCTGAAGAAAACAACGCACCGGTCGCAAAACCTACAGAAAACAAACCAGCCGAGCCGAAGAAGGTAAAAGCAAAGGCAAAGATCTCGCTCGATAAGCTCGGCGTCAACAAATGGCTTCTCATCGTGGGAATGGCGATGATCTTTGCGTCTTTCGGGGTATATGTCTGGGCAAATTTCATCATTTCTGAACCGCCATCGGCCGCCGGAGTGTCGCGGTTTGATCCGAAGGACACTCCGTTTCGTGATGAGGTCAAGATCGCGAAGATCAGCGGCGACACCCTCTACGTAGTCATGCTGCCAAACTGGGAAACAATGACCAAGGAAAAGCAGCTTGAGCTGTTGAAGAGCATCTATCAATATGGTGCGGGAAAAGACTGGCTCAATGTTAACGTTATGAACTCGACAGGACGAACAGTCGGATTTGCATCATCGACGCGTTTGGAAATTGTCGGACCGTAACGCCGAGTCGGACGGCTTTCGGGCGGTGCCGTAAACATATTCGCCGATCTCCATTTTGCGCGCCAGGGACATTTGAAAGTGCGTGGCGGCCTTGATAAATTCCCACGCGACTTTGGTGATGGTTTGATGGATCTCTTCCGCAACCACGTGCGGGTCCCTATCGTCTTTGAACTTTCTGCTGATGACCGCAATATCCAGAGTGTCGGAGAATTCGAAATAGCTCGTGGTGAATTCCTCGTCGTCGGCTCCCATCAATTCGTAGGACGAAAGCTTGAGTTCCGAGATGGCTTGTTTGGTGTTCTCAATTCCGGCGGAATCGGCCAGATGAAACGCGGCGACGTTGCGAACCTCGCGAAGGTACTCTCTAGCCTGCCTATATTCAAGGCCGAATGCGAGCTCTCGCAATGGGACAAAGCTCTCCATCGTAATGTGCCTGTCTTCGACGCCCCTGATGATATTGATCGATTCGTGCAGATAACCCGCGAGAACCATCAGGCCGCGACGATACTGCCTTCTCGCGAGGTGCGTGGGGTGCGCAATATACGGCGCGATACTTGTGACCGCATAAAGCACGGCGTTCAACATACGCCCCAGCTTCACCATCATCAAAAAGTCCGGATCGTCCCGCAGATAGATCATCTGCGAAGGCTTGATCTTCAGAGTCCAACTCTTCGACAGATCAAGCGTAGTCACCACCGGCTGCCGCACAACCTTCTTTCCCGCTCTTTTTCTTTTCTTAGATACAGGCACAGTTAGCTCCTGTTTGAATAGTTTTTTTACGTCTTCTCAGTCGTCCGCGAAATGAACAACACCACTCTATTGATCGTAGATATAGGCTGCACGAAGGTTCGGGTCAACGTCGAGAGCTTTCTCCATTGATCGGAGCGTGAGGAGCTGCTTGGTATATTCTTCGGTAGTCAACTTCTCACGATTGTTCCTTAATGCCTTC
>JANLTF010000031.1:0-3678 GCA_031362825.1 Acidobacteriota bacterium
TAAAACCTAAAACTGACAACTATGAAAATTCTCGTCCTCGGTGCCGGCCGTATGGGTCACGGTGCCGTTTTTGATCTGATACACAATTCGCCCGATGTCGAGTCCGTTACGGTCGCTGATCTTCATTTCGAAAAGGCCGAGGCCGTCGCCGCATCGGTGGGCGGCAATGTCACGGCTCGGCATATCGACGCGTCTAACTACGACGAGATCGTCGAGATGTTTCGCGGCCACGATTCGGTTATCTCGTGCGTTAATTATTGGTACAACGTCGCCCTCTCAAAGGCTGCGATCGAAACAAAGGCGAATTTCTGCGACCTCGGCGGCAACAATTACATCGTTGACGAACAGCTCGCCCTAGACGCCGAAGCTAGGGCCGCCGGAATCAACATCATCCCCGACTGCGGCCTCGCTCCCGGCATGGTTTCGGTACTCGCGATGCACGGTGCGGCCCGTTTTGAAATCCTCGACGAGATCCACATCCGCGTCGGCGGTTTGCCTCAAGACCCGCAGCCGCCGCTTAATTACCAACTCGTTTTCTCGGTCGAAGGCCTTATAAATGAATATCTCGAGGTCGCTCGCGTCATCCGAAACGGCGAGATCACCAAGGTCGATTCGATGACCGAGATCGAGAGTTTGTCTTTCGACGGCTTTCCGCCGCTCGAAGCGTTCCAGACCAGCGGCGGCACCTCGACGCTGCCCGATTCGTTCCTCGGCAATATCAAAGAACTCGATTACAAGACCATCCGCTACTCCGGCCACTGCGAAAAATTCAAAACAATGATGGATCTCGGCCTCTGCTCAAGCGACGAGATCATGGTCGATTTTCAAAACGTAAAACCACGAAAAGTCTTCGGCGAACTTCTCCAAAAACACCTCCCCGCGGACGGCCCGGACTACGTTTTAGTAAGGCTCGACTTCGTCGGACGTGTCAGTAGCCCGCACGTAAGTAAGGGCAACCTTACATATGAGAGTGGCGAATCGGAGCCAAAACTTCCGGGTACTCAACGCCTCCGCTACGACATCGTCGACAAACTCGACCCCGCAACCGGCATGTCCGCCATGATGCGCACCACCGCTTTCCCGGCCTCGATCATCGCCCAAATGATGGCCAGCGGTGACGTGATCTCACGCGGAGCAACGCCGCAGGAAAAAGCGATCGACCCGACGAAGTTCGTTGCTGAGTTGACTCGACGCGATATAAATATTCAAGAATTCTTTAGCTAAAGCGCAATTATGGAAACGCCTGAATTTTCCTACCGCGAGATCGCCCCAACTATCGGTCTTGAGCCGTATATTCTTAGCTTTTGGGAATTTTCGGTTGGAACGGAATTGGACGGGTCGATCAACTTCGAAATATTTCCCGACGGCTGTTCTTCACTCTTTTATTATCGAAATACCGCCCGAAATATTAACGTCATTGGGATCACAGGCATGAACCTTGAGACCGTGAAACGTCCGGTCTTTGCCGGAGACACATTCTGGGGGATGCGGATCTCTCCTGCGTCGTGCTCTACCCTATTGCAGACCGACCCGGCGGCGCTCGTGCGCTTTTCGGGGCTGATGAGTGAAAATGATTTTCCGCATCTCTCCGGCGGACTGCTCAGTGGGTTTAGTTCTGCTGCTCAGTTCCAAGATTTTATTTCCATTTGTGAGAATCGAATCGGCTGCCTGATCGACGCCGGTTGTTCGTACGACGAGAAGGTCGCCGAAGCCACGCGAGCGATATCAGACGCGATCGGAGAGATCCGTGTGGATCAATTGGCTAAGACGCTGAATCTCAGCACACGACAGTTCCAACGCCGGTTCAAGGCAAGCTCCGGCCTCACGCCTAAACAATATTTGCGTACACGACGCATTCGTGCTGCCGCCGTCGATCTCGTCGAAAATCGTAAACAAAACTGGGCCTCGCGTGCCGCCGATCTCGGCTTTGCCGATCAATCTCATCTAACACACGAATTCCTCTCGGTTACGAACCGCTCCCCGAAATCCTTTGCTGAGAACCTGCGCGACGTTGCCCACGGCGATCTGATCAAATAAATCTGACGGCCGATGTCGCAAATCTACAAGACTTAACGCGCAGGAACCGCGATAATAATTGGGACACGAAATTTCGAGGAGATTTAAGGAATCAAGATGAAACTAGCAACGATAACAATATTAATTCTTTCGGCTATGACAACGATCGGGTTTTCCCAAGGCCCTGACCAGACCGGACTCAAAAAGGCTGAAATGAAAAAGCTCGAAAAAATGGTCGGGCACTGGAAAGGTTCGGGTTGGATACAGCAAGGCCCAAAACGCGAAACATTCACAGGAACCGAGACCGTTCAAAGCAAACTCGACGGTCTGGCGACCCTCGTCGAGGGCAACTTTGCCAATCCCGAGGGCAAAGTGATCCACCAAACACTTGCCGTTTTGTCGTACGACGAGGCAAAGAAGAATTACCGCTTTGCCACATATCTCGCGAACGGTAACAGTGGTGTTCAGGAATATAACATCGTCGGCGATCATTTTGAGTGGGGTTTCGAAATACCGAATTTCGGCCACGTTCGTTATACTATTAAAACAGACGACACGACGTGGTTCGAGATCGGAGAGTTTTCCCGCGACGGGAAAACGTGGACGCAAAATTTTGAAATGAAGCTAACGAAAGCTAAATAAGAATCCGCAAAGAATTATGATCTTACTAGAAGACGCTCGAAGAATTATCGCAGCCGCCGAAGCGAAAGCGGCCGAGATCGGCCAACCAATGAACATCGCAGTCGCCGACGGCGGCGGCAATCTGGTCGCCCACGTCCGCATGGACAACGCCTGGATCGGCAGTGTCGATATCTCGATAAAGAAAGCGTGGACATCACGGGCCTTCGACATCGCCACCAAAGACCTCGCCGAACACAGCCAATCCGGCGATCAATTCTTCGGCATCAACGCCTCGAACGACGGCAAAGTCATGATCTTCGCCGGCGGCATCCCAATTAAAAAGGGCAAAAAAGTGGTCGGCTCCATCGGAGTCTCAGGGGGCAGCGGCGACCAAGACCACGCCGTCGCCGAAGCCGGAGCAAAGGCGTATTAAACTGACGGCGCGTACACGCGAAGGACATTAACCGCAGATAACGCAGATAACGCGGATGACGCAGATAGGAGAAATTGGATTTCTTATCTGCGTCATCCGCGTTTATCTGCGGCTAAATTTCTTTCCGAACTTTCGAGCTTCCGTTCTTGAGTATCGGATCGCCTCATTTTTGAACTATCCGATATGCGAACTTTTTTTCTAAATATCAAAAATAACTCTTGACAAATCGTATTATGGATGATACATTATCTTTGGAACAGCACGAAATCGGGTTCTCGTTCTATTCCAACTGGCTTTGAGTAAAAGGTGTGGTGCCCTTTTCCGAAAAGCCGCTCATGCAAAGCTGTATACGCCTTTTCGGTGAAAGCCGTTGATATTTGACAACGTAAAACGGGCGCAAGATCGGTTACGGTAGGGTTCTTCTTTTTGATCCAGAATGTGGGTTTGGATTTTTCTTCTTGTCTTTCATTGCGGCCTTCGCGACTTTGCGTCAAGTGTTTTCTCTGGCGTTGAAAGCATTTCACGTAATGGCGCTAAGAACGCAAAGAAGAATGTAAGAAGAATCTTTTTCTGAAGGTGCGTGGTCGAGAACACGTTTTGGCATAAAC
>JANLTF010000044.1:0-3876 GCA_031362825.1 Acidobacteriota bacterium
GTCCGGGGAATCGTAAGTAGCGATGTCGGCTCCGATGTGTTTGGCAAATGCGAGCATCGATGCGTGTTTGCCGGAGCAATTGTTGTGAAGTTGTGTCGGTTCTTCGCCGGCGGCGAGCATACGATGAGATTCGGCTTCATCAAACGGCCGATGCACGCCGCAGCGGAGGTCTGACTCAGCAAGGCCGGTCTTCGCGAGCATTCCGGCGGCGATCTCAACGTGCCGCCGCTCGCCGGAATGCGATGCGACCGTGAGGGCGATCTCTTCTTCATTAAACCCGAACGCGTCA
Organism: Acidobacteriota bacterium; assembly: GCA_031362825.1. Lineage (GTDB taxonomy): Bacteria > Acidobacteriota > Blastocatellia > Pyrinomonadales > Pyrinomonadaceae > OLB17. The sequence goes on from JANLTF010000044.1 coordinate 290, forward strand.
GCGGCACCGCTGGTTAGAAAGGGAATCGCCTGAAAAGCCTTGGCCGACGAGCGAAAATACGTAACGGTCGAAGGATCGCCGCGCGAGAGTACGGTCTCGCCGTTGCCGTCGAGGACGATCAAATGCCCGCGATGGATCGACTCGACCGTTTCGCCGCGGATGACATTGGCTAGAATTTCAGAGTTCATCTGGTTTTAAGATCAAATTGCCGCAAAAAGGCACAGAACGCACAAAAAGGATCTAATTTTGAGCTTTTTGCGCATTTTCGCGGCCAATAATTCCCGACTCGATCATTGTACGCGCATTCTCGCGGGCGGCTTCGGTTATTTCGGAGCCGGCGAGCATGCGGGCGATCTCTTCGACTTGGTCAGTTGAAGAAAGCTCGCGAATGGAAACACTCGTGCGTTTGCCGTCCATTTCTTTTTCAACCACAAAATGCCGTTCGGCGAGCGACGCGATCTGCGGTTGATGAGTGACGCAAAGCACCTGCTGATTTGCCGAGAGATTCTTTAGCTTTCTTCCAACAGCTTCGGCAACGCGGCCGCCGATGCCGATGTCTATTTCGTCGAAAACAGCGCTTTTTTGTCCGTCGTTCGATTTGGCGGCGGTCTTTAGGATCAGCATCAGGCGCGAAGCCTCGCCGCCGGACGCGACCTTGGCGAGAGGCTTTGGCGATTCGCCGGGATTTGCCGAGAAGTAAAATTCGACTCGATCAAGGCCGATCTCCGTGAACAATGTCTGGTCGGCCTCGACGCGGACTTCGAATCTCGCTTTTTCGAGGGCGACATCTTTCAGATCGGTCTCAACCGCGGTCGAGAAACGCTTTCCAGATGCGACGCGCGAATCGTGAAGTTTCTGCGCCGCGTCGATGTATTTGAGACTGCGGTCCGCGAGTTCGCGTTTTAGTTCTTCCTCGCGAAACTCGGCTGTCTCGATGTTTTGCAAACGCTGTTCGGACGAGCTTAGGTGTTCGAGAATTGTCTCGATCGAATCGCCGTATTTACGTTTGAGGCGTGTCAGTTCGGCGAGGCGGTCTTCGATCTCATTTAGGCGTTCGGGCGAGAATTCAACTCGCGAACGGAAATCTCTAGTTGAAATTGCGAGTTCCTCGATCACCGCCTGGGCCGATTTGAGGCCTTCGTCGTACTCGCGAAATGTTGAGTCGAACTCTGCAAGGTCAGCGATCTTTCGCGCGGCACGTTCGAGCGTCGAGACGGTCGATTCGTCATTGTCGTACAGCAATTTGAAGGCGTCGTCGCTCAATGACGACAGTTTTTCGCAGTTGTTGAGGCGGCGTTTTTCTTCTTCGAGCAGCGTGTCTTCGCCAGGTTGTGGAGAGATACGCTTTATCTCCTCGACCTGAAAACGGAGTATGTCCAGTAGCTGTAGCTTTTCCGATTCGTCCTTTTCTAAAGTCGCTAACTCGGCCTTAACCGACGCCCAAGCGGCGTAGGCATCGGCAACGCCATCCAATAATTTGGCATTCCCGGCAAACTCGTCGAGCATCGAAACATGTGTCGCGATGTCGTAGAGCGAAGCTTGTTCGCCCTGACCGTGGATGTCTACGAGAAACGTGCCGATCTGTTTGAGAACGCCTTGTGTGACGAGCTGATTGTTTACAAAGATGCGGTTTTTGCCGGCCACCGACAATTCACGGCGGACGATCAACTCGGTTCCCCCGTCGTCGATCTCGATGCCGGACTCATCAAAGATCGCAGAAAGCTCGCGTGTAATATTGAGCGAGAAAAGTCCTTCGATCTGAGCGGTGTTCTCGCCCTCCTTGACCAGATCGCTCGAAACTCGCGTTCCGGTCAAGGCACCGAGGCTGTCGACAATGATGGATTTACCGGAACCGGTCTCGCCCGTCAGCAGATTAAGGCCGCCGCCGAACTCGACGGCGAGTTCATCGATCAACGCGATATTTTTTATCTTGAGGAGCGTTAGCACACGTCTATTTGATCTTCGGAACTATTCCAACGCCCTTGGTCCATATGCCGGCGGAGAAAACCGCGTCGGGCGGAAATGCCTTTTCCAGATCGACCGATCTCCAGTCGACGACACGATCTTTACGATAAAAGAAAAAGTCGGCGAGTTCGCCGTTTCGCATGACGCCGAAACGCTGAACAACCGTGAAACCGCTTGCGTCATATTCTTCGAGGCCCTGCACTTTGCCGATAGCACCAACACTTCGAATTTTATTTGTCTGGGCGAAACTAGCACGTTTTCGTTCGGTAAAAACCGCTATATCGCCGAGCGGTTTTGGGGCGCCAGACACGACACCGCCCGCACGCCTAAACACAAAATTTATAAGTGAACCCGAACCATTAAATGGCAGTGAGATATAGGGCTGAGCACTCTGCGTTTTTTCGCTGCCGGTGGCCAATGATTGCATCGCTGTGACGAGTGCGACGAAGTTCATTTTTACGAGGAACATCTCGTCCTTGCCATGCAAAGCCCCGGTTTCGATGAGAATCACGGGTGTGCCCCAGGCCGAAAAATTGTCGCCAAAAGCCGTGGCCGTAAATTCGTCGTCATATTTGCCAATGTGGCCGGGAATTAACGTTTGCAGGGCGTTGACCATGGCCGAGGCGACACGTTTGTTACGCTCGTGGCCGTCGCTGGTCGTCTTGGCGGCGTCGCCAAAAACGACGAGGAAGGAGATCGCTGCCTGTTTTGGAGTGTTTCCGGCGGTCGTCAAGGCCTGCTGATTGTGCAGGTTAAATCCGATCGACGGATTCCAATTGTCGCGAAGCTTCTTGAGCAATCGAGCCTCAGGTGTTTTGAGGTCGAGAGCGTCGCGGTTGATATCAATATTTTGCAGGTTACGCCGCGTATATGCGTCGGCGCCGTCCGGATTTAGCATCGGAACGACACGGATCGTCATTTTCTCGGCGATATTTTTGACCCAGTCTTTGTCACGATGTGTTTGAAAATAGGCGAGCATATCTATCACTGACGACGTCGCGGTTGGCTCGTCGCCGTGCATTTGCGACCACATAAAGACTTTGAGCGGACCGCGGCCAAACTCTGCCTGATAGATCTCGCGATTTCCGCCGCTGCGGCCTACCTCGTCGATCTTCAGGCCGAGTTTCCTGAGCTTTTCGACATAAACTTTTAGATCGCTGTGCCGGACATCGGACGGGAATTTCGTTGAAATGTGCTTATTGTCCCATATTTCGGCGATGTCCTTTGGCGATTGGGCGTAAGCATTCATTGAAAAGGCGCACAGCAAGATCAAACCGACTGTTTTCATAGATTTAAGATAAACCGACATAACCCTCAACACCAAACTTTATACGCAAAAAATCAGACAGATCGCGTCCAAAATAAGAGGTAATGTATGTTAGCTTAGTTGCACGATGAAACTTCGTAAAACTCAGCTAAGGCTAACCAGATATTATGGGAAATTTACTGCTTAACACACATACCGTGCTAATGTGCCCACACGGAGGAATGGTGTCGCATGTTCCGACTACGTACACGAGTTTTCGTGTCGACGGGCGACTGCCGATGTTTTTGACCGATGTTTATACTGTTGTCGGTTGTCCGAACTACATGTATGGCCCGAGCCCCTGCGTGATGGTGAC
>JANLTF010000132.1:0-3050 GCA_031362825.1 Acidobacteriota bacterium
AAATGGCTTTAGCGATCTCACACTGACCGTTGTATCGCCGAGGACCTTTTTCTTTGCCCGATCAAAACTGACTCGGATGGTGTAGTGCTGGACATCGAAATAATGAAACCGGTCGAATTCGGTACGGTTTTGAGCGAATGCCGAAAAGGCCGCAAGCAAGATGGTTGCGGCCAAAGTTACGAGAGAAAAACGTCGATTTAGGTTCATATTCGTTTTTGCCGTACTTTCGGCAAACAGATCATTCAAGGGAAAAATTCAATAATTTGAAAGATTTGAAGAAGCTGTCTGGAAAGTCGGGGTCACAAAATTATCGGAATCTTTTTGAACGCGGATCGAGCAGATTAAGCGGATAAAGACGGATCTTCTAACTGACATTCATAAAATCCGCCTGATTTGCGCAATCCGCGTTCAAAATAACATCGGTTGTTATACAAGCCTCGACCTTTCAGACATCGTCTTCGATCATCGAAGGGCACAATTTATTTCAAATATTTATCAAACCAGCTCATCACGTTGCTGTACCAGAACTCGGAGTTCTGGGGTTTTAGTATCCAGTGTCCTTCGTCGGGGAAGACTATGAGCTTTGACGGTACATTCTTTAACTGCAGCGTCGTGTAAAGCTGATAGCTCTGATCGACAGGAACTCGGTAATCGATCTCGCCCGCTGTCACCAGTGTAGGCGTCGCGAAGTTCTTCGCGAATTTGTGCGGCGACCATTTATTATAGTTGACCGGATTCTCCCATGGCATTCCTTTGAATTCCCAGTTTACGAACCAGATCTCTTCGGTGGAGGTGGCCATGCTTTCGAGATTGTAAACGCCGGCGTGCGAAACGAACGCCTTGTATTTGAAACGCGGATCATTGTTATGGCCAAGCAGCCAATCGACCATATAGCCGCCATAGCTCGCTCCTGCGGCTCCGATGCGTGTTTTGTCGATAAACGGCTTTTTCACGACCTCAGCAACGCCGTTGGCGATGTCGATATGTGCCTTTCCGCCCCAATCGGCTGAGATCTCGTCAACAAATTTCTGTCCATAACCGGTCGATCCGCGAGGATTCGGCATAAATACGACGTAGCCCTGGTTTGCGAACATCTGCGGATTCCAACGGTACCCCCAATTATCGTTCCATGCGCCCTGCGGCCCTCCGTGTATTAGAACGATCAACGGATATTTCTTTGCAGCGTCGAAATTTGCCGGTTTGAGAAGGAAGCCATGGATGTTGGTGTTTAATGCACCTTTCCAGTCCATTTCCTCTGATTTGCGGAGGCCAAAGTTCGCGAGAGCGGCTTTATTTGCGGTCGTTAGTGCCCTGAGTCCTGTACCGTCAGTATTGACGCTCATTATCTCGGCGGGAGCGTCGTTTGAGCTTGCCGTGAAGATGATCGTACGGCCGTCGGGCGTTAGATTAAGGCCTCCGGCCATTATGCCGCCGGCGACTTTCTTAACGTGTGTTGCGATGCGGAGGCGGAAATCAGGCTCGACGGGAACGGAGAAGATAGGCGAGCGTCCGCGTTCGTTGGCGGTGAAATAGATCGTTTTGCCGTCTGCGGAGACGTTGATATCATCAGCCTGTTGGTCAAAGCCTTTCGTCAGCTCGACGATCTCGCCGGTTTGCGCATTGTAACGCATTATCTGCCAGCGGTCGGCCTCGAATGTCGCTCGTGGCTGCGAACGGAATAGCAGATATTTGCCGTCCGGCGTGTAAACGGGGCCGGCGTCGTAGCCATTCAATCCGGCGGTGACGTGCTTAGCCGCGCCGCCACTGAGGTTCTGAATGTAGATGTCGCTGTTGGTCGAGGTTGCCTCGACCTTATCTGGGTTTCGCAAGTAAACGATGCTCGTACTGTCGGGCGAGAACGTGTAATCGACGCCCGTGGCGGCTCCGTAAGGCGGCGAATCAAAATCGCCTGGCGTAACATCACGAGCCGGGCCGCCGTTGGCAGAGACAACAAAAACATGCGTTCTGATGCGTTCGCGCCAATCGGTCCAGTGGCGGAACAAGAGGCGTTCGGTGACGCGTGCCTTGACCTTGCTATTCTCGGCTTTTTCGGCCTCAAATTTGTTGCATTCGTCGGTCTTGCATTCAGGATAAACATCGCTCGAAAAGGCGATCCATTTTCCGTCGGGCGACCAAACGGGCTGTCCACCGCCGGTCGAGAGCTTGGTGATCTGCTCGCGGCCATCGCCGTCGGGTTCCATCGTCCAGATCTGTCCGCCGTGGGCGTAGGCAATGTGCTTGCCATCCGGCGACCAACGCGGACTGCTCGACGAGCCCGCGGCCTTTGTGATCTGCTGTTGATTGCTGCCGTCAACGTTCATCACGTAGATCTGGTTGATCGTACGGTTGGCGGCCTTATCAACCACGCCGATCGTAAAAGCGACCCTCTTTCCATCAGGCGAGAGCTGCGGATCGGCGACACGCTTCATTGCGAGCATGTCGTTGAACGTAAATGGAGTTTGAGCGAATGCCGCGACCGAGATCAGAAGTGCAAAGACAAAGACTGACAGTAAGCGTTTCATAGTTTTTTCCTGTGAAGTTAGATGCAAGATACACGACATTATGCCATATAGTTTGGGAAGTTTGTACCGTTCGGCTAAGATGGAGCAATGAAATACACGCTTTTATTCAGCATCGTTCTCGCGGTCTCAGGTTCTGCCCTTGCTCAGACTGCTTCGCCGACTCCGCTTTTGTATTCGGATAAGACTCTCGCGGAGTTGCGAAGCGTCCAGCAGGCCGTTTTGAAGAGCGATTATGCCTATAATCAGACCGGATACCTGTCAAATAACATCGGCCCGAGGCTCTCGGGCAGTGCTCAGGCGGCACGCTCGGTCGAATATGTCGCGGCGGAGATGCGAAAGCTAGGTCTTGATGTGCGTTTGCAGAAATGCATGGTCCCGCAGTGGGTGCGCGGCGAAGAGCATGGCGAACTGATCGAATTTGAAGGCATGGCGGCGGGAACTGTGCAAAAGGTTGTGCTGACGGCACTTGGCGGTAGCATTGCGACTTCTGCCGAAGGTATGACTGGCGAGATCGTGGTCGTTAGTAAT
>JANLTF010000579.1:0-1955 GCA_031362825.1 Acidobacteriota bacterium
GCGAGAACTGCGATCATTTCCGGCATTTTCTTTTTCGTATCGATGAATCTGGCGAGCTGGGTATGGACCGGACTGCCGCTTTCTAGCTTTTTTATCCTCGCTTATCCGTTGTTGGGTTTGCTCACAGGAACCGTGCTGTGGTCGGTGAACGAAGACAGATTCGAAGACTTTAGCGCAGCCAAAAAGGCGAACGCCCGGCCGCGACGTTAAGAGTTTTTAACCGCGAAAGACGCAAAAGGACGCGAAAAATGAGAAAATCGTTTTTTCGCACCTTTCGCATATTTCGCGGTTAAATAAATTAATGGCAAAGAAACAAAGCAAATTCCTCAGCGGCAAGCGGATCGATCCGACGCCGATATCTAAGAAAACGACGCTCGCCGATCTGATCGACGAGTCGTTTATGGCGTATAACGGCGCGCGTCTCAGAGAGGCTTGTCAGTTGTTTGACAAGAAGATGCTCGAGGACGACGTGACGATCGGCGTGACGCTGACGGGAGCCTTGACTCCGGCAGGACTCGGGATCTCGGCGATCATTCCGCTCATCAAGGCCGGATTTATTGATTGGATAATTTCGACCGGGGCCAATCTTTATCACGACACGCATTTTGGCATCGGCCTCTCGCTGCATCAGGGCGACGCCAAGCTCGACGACCGCATTTTGCGTGACGAAGAGGTCGTTCGCATCTACGACATCTTTTTTGATTACAGCGTGCTGCTCGACACCGATTCGTTTTTTCGGCGGCTGATAGAGCATGAGGAATTTCAGAAAACGATGTCGTCGGCAGAGTTTCACTATCTCTGCGGTAAATACATCCGCGAACGTGAGAAATTGCTCGGCATCAAGGAAAAGTCTTTGCTCGCCGCCGCCTACGAATACGGCGTACCGATATATACTTCGTCACCCGGCGATTCGTCGATCGGCATGAACATCGCCGCCAAAGAACTGCAGGGCGGCAAGCTGATCCTAAATCCAAATCTCGATGTAAACGAAACGGCTTCGATCGTCCTCGCCGCCAAACGCGGTGTCGTTCACACCGGCAAACAGAACAAAAAAGGCGGCAAATCCGCGATCTTTATCCTCGGCGGCGGTTCGCCAAAAAATTTCGCCCTGCAAACCGAACCGCAGATACAAGAGGTCCTCGGCATCGACGAAAAAGGCCACGATTATTTCCTGCAAATAACCGACGCCCGCCCCGACACCGGCGGCCTCAGCGGAGCAACTCCCGCCGAAGCCGTAAGCTGGGGCAAGGTCGATCCCGATAAATTGCCCGACGCGGTCGTTTGTTACGTAGATTCGACCGTTGCTCTGCCGTTGATAACCGCATATGCACTAGCGCGACATGCTCCGAGAAAACCGAGGAAGCTCTACCACCGGCGTGAGGAGTTTATGAATTTGCTGTTAAAGGAATACGAGAAATCGACAAGAAGGTAGGAAATTCACCACAGAGGCACGGAGGACACAGAGACGGGAGAGTCTATTTTTGTCCTTTTGGTTTCATATTTAAGCTTTGAAATTTGGGATTTGGGACTTTGAGATCGTATGAAACTGCAAGCAGAGATTAACGGCGAAAAGCACGAGGTTGAGATAAACCGCGAAGGTCGAAACCTAACTGCGACTGTGGATGGCCGTGAATATCAACTTGACGTTTCGGAGCCTGAAAACCAAGTTTTGCTCGTCAAGAACGCGAACAGGATCTCGCAGGTTTTTGTATCGCCGAAAGCCGGTTCCGCTTCGGAGTTTGGCGTGACGATACACGGACAGGCGCTGGATGTGGAGATAATCGACCCCAAACGCCTCCGCTGCCGCGGTGACCATAGTGAAAGCAGCGAAGGCACGGCCGAGATCAAAACTGCAATGCCGGGCAAGGTTGTGCGAATATTAGTTGAAGCCGGGGCCGAAGTTGCAAAGGGCGACGGTATCATCGTGGTCGAAGCGATGAAAATGCAAAACGAAC
>JANLTF010000172.1:0-14049 GCA_031362825.1 Acidobacteriota bacterium
GTCGTCGGCAACATAAGCATGCAAGGAGAAGCTGTTCGTTCATCCAAAACTGATGCGGTTGCTGACACAAGACGTGAATGATTTCGAACCATATACTGCGGCCTCGTGATCTCCATCACACTTGACCGATAACTTGACTTATACTTGACTTACGATAGAGTGTGCGGTTAGCGACAAAACATCGACTCCCGATCCTGTGATAAAATCACCACATGATGAAGGGTGTGGTCGAGATCAATCCAGAAAAGCTAAGCGGAACACCAGTCTTCGCAGGCACCCGTGTACCGATCAAGAATCTGTTCGATTATATCGAAGGCGGTGAGACACTTGAGGATTTTTTTGGAAGGATTTCCCTCTGTTACACGCGAACAAGTTATTAGCGTTCTCGAACTAGCACGAAGCTCTCTGCTGAAGGAAAGTGCAAATTGAAAGTCTATTACAACGTATTTAGGTTTGAGTGTTTTCTTCGAGCCATATTTCATTATCCAGCGTACGTGCTATTTGAAAGACCTCTCATTTCCGCCATCTCCGAATCCCGCGACGCCAATGAAATTTTTCGAGACCGTTTGTCTGTAATGTTGAAGGCCGGAAAAGGCACTCTAGCGCCACGGTTGGTTGGTATCACTGGCATCTCTTTGATTCTCACTCCATGGAACCTCGTCTGCGGATTTCTACAGATACAGAGCTTAACAATTTGGATGATCGGCTGGGTTCTCGGATCGGCTCTGGCCATTTTCGTAACCGTAAAGGGTGGTAACGAACGCAAGTATTTACAGGATTTCAAGAAAGCCGAGTTAAAAGCTCGGAAAGATTTCCGCAGATCGGCCTTTGGGGCTTTTCTGTTAATGATAGGAATTTGGTCGGTTTTTGCTTTAAGTTTTATTTACTTTCTCAGCAGTTCAAAACCTTAGCGCTCTCTTTTAGAAGTAATGAACATCGTCTCGCTCGAAAATGTCTCGAAAAACTACGGTTTTAAGCCGCTGTTTGAGAATGTAACACTCGGCCTCGAAGATCGTGACAAGATCGGCATTATCGGTGCAAATGGCTCTGGTAAGACCACTCTTTTGCGCCTTATTGCCGGTGTCGAAGAACCTGATACGGGCCGCGTAATTCGTGCGAAGGGGCAGACGCTCGCTTATCTTTCGCAGAATCCGCCGTATGACGAGAATCTGACGGTGCTTGAGACGATCTTTGCGTCGAGCAGCGGTGTGATGCAGACGATACGCGATTATGAGGACGTTTGTCATGATGTTGCGGCAGGAAAATCGGATGCGGCGACGATGCAGCGAATGTCTGATCTCCAGCACGAACTCGAAATGAACGGCGGCTGGGACATTGAGGCGAACGCGCGTGCGGTGCTGACGCGGCTCGAGATCACCGACACTTCGGCAAAGATGGGGACGCTCTCGGGCGGCCAGCGAAAGCGTGTTGCCCTCGCCCACGAACTTATTTTCAAGCCCGACATCCTGATCCTCGACGAACCCACCAACCACCTCGACGCCGATACCATCGAGTGGCTCGAGGAATATCTGCGTCGTTACACCGGAGCACTCTTGCTAGTGACGCACGACCGGTATTTTCTCGACCGCGTGACCGATCGCATCTTCGAGGTAGATCGAGCAACTGTTCAGAATTTCAGCGGAAATTACGCATATTATCTTGAAAAAAAGGCTGAACAGGACGAACTTCTCGCGGTCGAGGGCCATAAACGCGAGCAGCTCATCAAGAAAGAACTCGCGTGGCTCCGCCGTGGTGCCAAGGCTCGCACGCGTAAATCAAAACACCGCATCGAGGCCGCACACACGCTGATGGCGATCCCGAAAGAACAAGCGAAAGGCGAGGTCGATATCGCGATCGGCTCGAAACGGCTCGGTTCGAAGGTCGTCGAGATCAACAACCTTTCCAAATCCTACGGCGATACGCAGCTCATCGACGGATTTACCTATTTGCTAAAGCGTGACGACCGCATCGGCATTATCGGGGCCAACGGCAGCGGCAAGACGACTTTGCTCGACATGATCACCGGCCGCGTCGCACCGTCGAGCGGCGAGATCGACATCGGGCAAACGGTGGACATCGGTTATTACGATCAGGAGAGCCGCGCACTGAATGATAACGAACGCGTGATCGATTACATCCGTAATGTCGCCGAGTACGTGACGACCAACGAAGGCGTTCAGATCACAGCGGGCAAGATGCTCGAACGGTTTCTATTTGAACCGGCCGCTCAATATGCCGTGATCGGCAATCTTTCGGGCGGCGAACGGCGGCGTTTGTATCTGCTGCGAATTCTGATGGGCTCGCCCAACGTCTTGCTGCTCGACGAACCGACCAACGACCTCGACATCCCGACGCTCGTCGCTCTCGAAGAATACCTCGACGATTTCGCTGGAGCCCTCATCGTCGTCAGCCACGACCGCTATTTTCTGGATCGCACGATCGAAAACGTCTTCCGCTTCGAACCGGGCGGCCATGTCCGTGAATACGCGGGCGACTATTCTGCCTATCTCGAAGCAAAGGAACGCGACGATGCCAATCTCAAGGAGCAAGCGACCACGGCGCCTGTCAGAACCGCGAGCGGTAGCGACCGGGTTCCGGCTCCCGCAAAAAACAACCCGACCGGAACCGGAAAGCCCAAAAAACTCACCTTCAAAGAAACACGCGAATTCGAAGCCCTAGAAAAACGTATCGAAGAGACTGAAAAACGCCTTCCCGAGATCGAGAAAGAACTCGCCCTCGCCGCCAGCGACGCGGGAAAGGTTCACGAACTATTTGTCGAACAACAGAAACTAAACGAGCAGTTAGAAATTGATATGGAACGCTGGGCAGAGTTGGCGGAAAGAGCGGAATCCGCAAGTAATTAAATTCCTCTATTCGAAATTACCAAAGCACCTTAACGTCATATTCCGAGAACTTTGGATCAGCAGTCACGACAGTCATATCCTCGACCATTGCTTGGGAAATTAACATCCGATCAAACGGATCCCCGTGAATTAGTGGGAGATTTTCTATATTTAGCGCGTGTTCCAGATCAACAGAAAGCACTCGGAAACCGTTAGCTTCACGCTCTGCGCGAATGGCATCGTCGAGGCTGCCCTTTACCTCCATCTTCCTGATAGCCCGTTTAATTTGAATTTCCCAAAACACAATGGCGCTCATGTAGATCTCGTTCTCAGTTGACGAGATAGCTTCATAAGCTTTTGCAGAGAGGTTTTCCGGATTGTCACGCCACCAAATGAATGTATGCGTGTCGAGCAAAAGTTTCATGACGCCTTATCAAATCCCCAAAATTCATCCGGCAATTCGTCGTCGAAATCTTCACTTACCCAAAAAGTACCTCGTCCAAGCCCGGCAGTTCGCTTTTTTTCATTTAGACGTCGTCGAAAAGGTAATACTGAAGCCACCGGCTCGCCATTTTCTTCGATAATGATCTCGTCCCCGTCCTTCGCGAGAGCAAGAAGTCCGGGGAGCAGGCTTTGAACCTCGTTTATACTCAATGTTTTCGTCATATCATGGCCTCTGATGTCGAATTATAGCACCAAATGGGTCACAGCTCGAAATTTTTTCAAGCTGTATCCAACTGGTGATATAGTTGAAAAAGACCAAACGCTGAACGGGGCAATCAATGACGCAATTCTCAACAATTATTTTCGCAATGGCAATTTGGGCATGTACGAGCGGCTGTGCCGCGCCGACCGGTTTTGCCGATGGGCAGGTCTTTGAAACGAAGACCAAAGACGTCAAGTTCAAGCTTGAAACCGTGGCGACCGGGCTCGAAGTGCCGTGGGGATTTGCGTGGCTGCCGAATAAGGACCTGTTGTTTACCGAACGGCCGGGACGCGTGCGGATCATTGAAAAAGGTAAGCTGAAGGCGGATGCGGTTTTCACAGTTCCCGATGTGGAACCCTCGAGCGAGAGCGGATTGATGGACATCTCGCTTCATCCTGATTTTGCCAAGAACGGCTTTGTCTATCTCGCATATTCCTACAACAAAGACGGCAAACGCGTTAAGGTGATGCGTTACAAATACGTGGACGGCAGATTTGCCGAGCCGACGATCATCATCGAAAATGTGCCCGGTGCTCCGAATCATGCGGGAATGCGTTGCCGGTTTGGGCCGGACGGCAAGCTGTATGTAACGACCGGCGACGCGACCGACTGGAATCTCGCCCAGAAGCTCGATTCGGTGGCGGGCAAGACGCTGCGACTAAATGACGACGGCACGATACCGAAGGACAATCCATTTGTCGGCACTGCCGGTGCGAGGACCGAGATCTGGTCGTACGGCCATCGGAATGCTCAGGGGCTCGCGTGGCAGCCGGGATCGGGGCTGATGTTTCAGACCGAGCATGGGCCGAGCTTTTTTGAGGGCAAAGGCTCGGGCGGTGACGAGGTCAATATCGTCGAACGCGGGCAAAACCTCGGTTGGGCCGAGATACATCACACCGAAAAACGCGACGGAATGATCTCGCCGCTGCTCGAATATTCGCCCGCGTGTGCGCCTGCGAGTGCGATGTTCTACAACGGTTCGGCCTTTCCCACGATGAAGGGCAATTTCTTTTTTAGCTGTCTTCGCGGAGCCAAAATAATCCGCGTCACGCTCGACGGCCGCAAGGTGGCGGCACAGGAAAACATGCTCGAAGGCAATGTCGGCCGAATCCGCGAAATGTCCGAGGGACCCGACGGCTACATCTATTTCTCAACCTCAAACCGCGACGGCCGCGCAACTCCGGCGAAAGACGACGACCGTATAATGCGGATCGTGCCCGCGATATAAGATCACTTCTCAGCTTCCAAGATCGCCTTTGACTCGACCAACTCGGCCATTCGAGCCTCGGTGACCGTCGGATAGGCGAGGCCCATCGACTCGAGTCTCTTTACGATAATTTCTGACACGGCCAGCCGTGTGAACCATTTTTTGTCAGCCGGGATGATGTACCAGGGCGATTTCGCTGTTGAGGTGGCCGAGATCGCTTCTTCGTAGGCTTTCATGTATTCGTCCCAATGTGCTCGTTCCTTGGCGTCGCCGGCCGCAAATTTCCAATTCTTTTCCGGCTCATTAATGCGTTCGAGAAAGCGTTTTTTTTGTTCGTCCTTCGAAACATTCAGGAAGAATTTGAGCACATGCGTGCCGTTTTCGGCGAGATGGTTTTCCCAATCACGGATGTGATCGTAGCGTTTTTTCCAAATGTTCTTGTCGCTTTTGATCGCGTCGGGCAGTTGCTGGCTCTGCAAAATGCCCGCGTGGACTCGGACGACGAGCACTTCTTCGTAATGCGAACGGTTAAAAATGCCGATACGGCCGCGTTCGGGCAAGGCCTTTTGGCATCGCCAGAGATAATCGTGATCGAGTTCTTCGGCCGACGGGCCCTTAAATGCGGTCACCTGACAGCCCTGCGGATTGACGCCGCTCATCACATGTTTTATCGCACTATCTTTGCCGGCGGCGTCCATAGCTTGAAAAATAATGAGAAGTGAGTGAACATTCTGTGCATAGAGTTTGTCCTGCAGTTCGGCGAGAGCTGCGACATTTTTCTCAAGATCGCGAGCGGCCTCTTTCTTGTCGGTAAAACCGTCGGTGAAATCCGCCGGGTGATCTTTGAGATCGACTTTTTTGCCTTCGACGGCGAGAAATTTTTCGGTTTTCATATTGTTTTTGCCACGAATTACACGAATATCACGAATCAAATGAAAATACTAACGCTTTTCTTCGTACTTTTGCTCTCATCAATAGTCTTTTCCCAACCAAACTTAGAGCCAGCGCGGATCTCGCTTAAGAACGGCAAGACATTCACGCTCAAACTTGCCGAAGGCTGGGAGATTATCCCGGCTCTCGAAGGCCTTAAACGCGTGCGTTTTTTCGCGAAGGCACCCGACGGCCGCATCTTCGTGACGGATATGTACAACCTCGCCGACGGCAGCCGCGGGACGGTCTATATCCTCGATGGCTGGAATGGCAAGACCGGCAAATTCACTCGTGCGATTCCCTACATGCAGAATCTGCGAAATCCGAACAGCGTCCAATTTTACAAAGACGCAGATGGCCAGGAATGGTTCTACCTCGCGGAGACGCATCAGCTAACGCGGCGAAAATTCACACGCGGCGAGACCAAACCGACAGATACCAAACCCCAAGTTCTCGCGACGTTTCCCGACTACGGCCTGTCGTACAAATACGGAGGCTGGCACCTGACGCGGACGGTCTCGTTCTCGCCGGACAACAAGCTTTATGTCTCGGTCGGTTCGAGCTGTAACGCGTGCGTCGAAAAGGAAAAGATACGTGCGAGCATCATCTCGATGAACCCTGACGGAACGGACCAGAAGGAATTCTCTCGCGGGTTGCGTAACGCCGTCGGCCTGCGGGCGATCGGCAAATTTGTGTTTGCGACCAACCAGGGCTCCGATCATTTAGGGCTGCAAAAGCCTGACGAAACGTTTTACGCCCTCAAGGAAGGCGCCGATTACGGCTGGCCGTACTGCCATTCGTCGGAGGGCAAAGTGTTCGCCGACCCGAAATTTAAACGGCCCGGACAATGCGCAAATGTGACAGCTCCGTACGCTCATTTTCCGGCTCGTTCGTCGGCACTTGGATTTGATTATTTTGACGACGCGGACGCGGACGAGACTATCAAAAATGCGTTTCTCGTCTCGCTTCACGGCTCGACGAACAAATCGATCGGCCACGGCTACAAGGTCGTCATTATGCGAAAGGGCGAAAAGCTGCAGGATTTCCTCAGCGGCTTTCTGCAAGGCTCGACCGTCTGGGGCCGCCCGTGCGACATTATGAAGCTCGACGCCAATTCGTTCCTGCTGACCGACGATTTCACCGGCGTCGTTTATCTTATCCGCAAGAAAGGCACCACGACAACGATCGGCGAGACAGAAACGTCGACCGATAAGCCTGTGGCTCAGCAAACCACCGAAACACCGACAGCCGAGCAGCCTAGGGCGTGCCTTTCCGTTTTGATATTACTCGCCGGAAGTTTGTTGCGGACATTCTCCTAGCTTTTGTAACGATATATGTTACAATGAGGTCTTGGCTAAGGGATTCGCATGAACATCGGCATCACAGTTTATCCAACATACGGCGGCAGCGGCATTGTCGGGTCGGAGCTCGGCCGCGACCTTGCGGAACGCGGGCATAACGTCCATTTCATCTCGTCGTTTCTGCCAACGCGCCTTACTGAGCTGAACGAGCGAATTCACTTTCACGAGGTCGAGATGATGTCGTATCCGCTGTTCGAACACCAGCCGTACGACCTCGCCCTGGCCACCAAAATGGCAACCGTCGCCCGTGCCGAAAAACTCGACCTGCTCCACGTCCATTACGCGATCCCGCATTCGATCTCGGCGATCCTGGCCCGCGAATCGATCAAGCAGAAGCGCTACGTGCCAGTAATCACAACACTTCACGGAACTGATATCACGCTCGTCGGTGCTGATCGCAGCTATCTGCCGATCACGCGTTACGGTTTGCAGCAGTCGGACGGCGTGACTGCAGTCTCGAAATTTCTAAAACAGGCGACGATCGAAACTTTCGATTTTGACGAGATTGAAGTGATCCCGAATTTTATCTGCGGTAAACACTATATGCGTTTGCCAGATTCGCCTTTGCGCTCCGAACTCGCACCTAACGGTGAGCGTTTGCTTGTTCACGTGTCAAATTTTCGAGCCGTCAAGCGAGCGGTTGATTGCATAGAGATCCTGGCCAAGGTTCGTGCCGAAAGCCAGAACGCGCGGCTCATTATGGTCGGCGACGGCCCCGAACTCTCGGCAATTCGCTATCGCGGCGAGCAGCTCGGCATGAACGGCAATGTGGTTTACGTCGGCAAACAGGCTAACATCTCCGACTATCTCGGGGTTGCGGATGTGTTCCTGCTGCCGTCGGAACTAGAATCATTCGGCCTCGCCGCTCTCGAAGCTCAGGCGTGCGAGGTGCCGGTGATCGCGACACGCATCGGCGGTATTCCCGAGGTGGTAAACGACGGCGAAAGCGGATTTCTCAGCGATGTCGGGGATGTCGAAAAAATGAGCGTCGATACGCTAACACTGCTCCGCGACGAAGATATGCGGCGAGCATTCGGCGAAAAAGGCCGCGAACTCGCGATCTCACGCTATTCGACCGAAAAGATCATCCCGCAATATATCGCTTTCTACGAAAAGATCGTAAAGAAAGCCAAATCGGCCGCCGCATGAAAACAGAAACCACAGATAAAGAGAGATAAACGCAGATAAAAAGGCGATTTTATCTGGGTTTATCTGTGTCCATCTGTGGTTAAATTTTTTTAAGTTATGCTCAAACGCTACATGCACAAGAAAGAACGGCATTTCGCGATGATTGATGACAATCGCGTCGGGCATCCGTTTGACTGGGGCACTGAGTATATAACCGACCACGCGAACGGCGACGACCCGCGAAAACTGTTCAGTGATTTTTCGAGGAATACGCTTGAGCACAGCGAAGATTTCTTTTTCTCGCCGGAAGTTTCGGATTACCGTTTGGAGTCCCGCCTTCAGGCGGCTTCACCGACGGCGGAAAACCTGCTAAAGCAGGGACTCCAAACTCTAACCTGGACGAGTGGCATCACGACGCCTTCGCCGGAGAACAATACGGTTTATGCTAAATACTTCCCAGCCGACAACAATAAAAAGTCCGCTGTTCTGGTTCTGCCGCATTGGAATGCGAAGGCCGGGACGTATTTTGATCTGTGTAAAATATTTAACAAGGTCGGGATGTCCGCCTTGCGTCTGACGCTGCCGTATCACGAAGAGCGTATGCCGCCCGAGCTTGAGCGAGCTGAATATCTGGTCGCCCCGAACGTCGGGCGCACACTGCAATCGCTGCAGCAGGCTGTGGTTGATACACGGTCGGCGGTGAATTGGTTAAAAGAGCAAGGTTACGAGAAGATCGGGATCGTGGGAACGAGCATCGGTTCGTGCGTCGGCTTTTTCGCGTTTACGCACGATATGCAGATCGACACCGCGGTCTTTAACCACGTCTCAGGCTATCCCGCGGACGTCGTCTGGCACGGTTTGTCGACCTATCACGTCAAAGAAAGCATGGACGGCAACATCGCCCTCGACGAGCTTCGCGAATACTGGCTGCCGATCTCGCCGATGGCATACATGGACCGCCTCGCCAAATTGCCGCCGCGTCCCCAGCGATATATCTACACCCTCTACGACCTCAGCTTCCCCGTCGACCTCTCACGCGACACGATCAAATCCCTGCGTGCACATAAGATTAAACACAGCGCTGTCACCATTCCCTGCGGCCATTACACCCTCGGCGTAAAACCGTGGGTATATTACGACGGATACAAGATCGTGTCGTTTTTGAGGAAGCATTTGAAATAAGTCAGAATCACCTGCGGTAGCGGGTGGTTGAACTATCGATTTCATTCAATTTCATTGAGTGACGCTCGACTTAAACCACACGCTACCGCAGGTGGTTCTGACAAACAACCCCAAACGTTCTTTTTTTCATCAAAAGAGTGCTAAAATTCTGTCAACTTTTGAATGAGTCCGATCGCCGAGAAGCACAAAAATACGGTTGGTGAAGCGATAGAGCATTTGATCTCTCGTGCGGATAACGCTCGCGGGCTTAAAGGTGCGGATATTGCGGCCCGCGTCGAGGCGACGCTTAACAAATATCTGTTGAACGACGCGTCGGATCTCGCTCCGACTGATATTGAGGAGTTTGTTCACGACATTCGTGCGGACGATCTCTGTTTGATCGTTGCGTGCGAGCGGGGCGATGAAAAGGCTTGGGAAGATCTGGTCGCGAATTTTGATTCGACCGTAAAATCTGCGGCTCGCAAGATCTCGTCGAATAACGAGGACGCTGAGGACCTCGCAAGCTCGATCTGGGCGGAACTTTACGGGCTTCGTGTAGATGCGGATGGCAATATGAAGAGCAAGTTGGCGTATTACTCGGGACGCGGTTCGCTCGCAGGTTGGCTGCGGGCGGTCGTTTCGCAGCTTGCGGTCGATCAGTTTCGGAAAACGTCCAAATTTGTCCAGATCGAAGAGGACCGCGAATTCGAAAATCTTGCCAACGAAGCAGCGAATGGCGATGGGAACCATTTTGGCTCAAAGACCGAAAATCCTGAGGATCTGCTGACGGATAAGCAGACGTCGTCTGACGTTTCGGCGGCACTTTCGGCCGCGATCGCGGAGCTTGAGGCCGAAGATCGGCTTATTCTGAAGCTGTATTATTTTGACGATCTGAAATTAAAAGACATCGCCGCGACCTTTGGCTATCACGAAGCTACAGCAAGCCGAAAGCTGACACGCGTGCAGACCGAGATCCGCAAAGGCGTTGAAAAAGAGCTAAAATCAAGGCACGGCTGGACCGAGACCGAGGTCAAACGCCACCTCAGCGCGACCGCCGCCAGCCTTGGCGTAAATCTAGAGACGATGTTCGCTGTGTTACTGATTCTTGCCTTCGTGCAAGATATGATGGTTTGAGGCGTTCTACTAGTGGGTTACGAAAGCCTGTAGCCGCAGAGTTTCGCAGAGATTACTGAGAATAATGGAGTTATTGGTTTGAATGTCATGATTGCCACAAAAAAATATCTTCGTTTCTCTGTACCCTCTGTGAACTCTGTGGCTACTATATTTTGATGGAACTTGAATTCGACAAAGAAATGGATGCAATCTTGCGACGAGCGCGAGGCTCTGGCGGTGTGTCTGCAACATCTGCTCACCTCGACGCCGACACGATCGCGGCGTTTGTCGAAAACGCGCTGCCGCAAAAGGCCAAACTGCTCAATATGGAGCATTTTGCCGACTGCGACCGGTGCCGCAAACAGCTTTCGTTTGCGATGTCGATGAACAGCGAGGCGGAAACAACTGAAGCGGCGAGCGTCGTCGCGCCGATCGTTGAGGCCGCGATACCGTGGTACAGCAAACTTTTCCGCACGCCGAATCTGGCACTTGGGATGGGCGCGTTGGTGGTCGCATTCAGCGGAATTATCGGCTATCTCGTGATCCAGAACAGAAGTGCGAACAACCGAAGTGACGTTGCCGCTGCGAATGTATCAAAACCGATGGCAAGCGAACCGGCGGCTACGGTGGCCGCAAACTCGGTCATGGACGCCAATAAACCGGCTGTCGCGAATGCAAATATCAATCCGGCAGCCCCGGCATCAAGCCCCGCGACAGGTTCCGCCCCGACCGATTCTCAGCCAGCAGCGAGTTCTCCGACCGGCGTTACTTCGGGTGCCGATCAACCGACGGTCGCCACTAAGAGTGCCGACACTGGGGTGACCGGCGGCGTACCGGCTGACCAAGAGAAGCCGGAGCTAAAATCTGCTCCGATCCGGCCTGAGCCGCGAAAGGACGGCCAGCCCGCCGAGACCCGCGATGAAAAGGTAGAGTTAGCCAAATCCGGTACGGATGACGCAATTTCCAACGACCGAGGCCGCGCGCTCGAAGATCGCACGACACGCGAAGGCCCTTATGCGCCAAAGAAAAAAGAAACCGGCCCAACGCGAGCGGTGCCGGGGCCGCGTTATGACCAGCAGCAGTCGAATAACATCTATACACAAACGCCGATCCGCTCGGTCGGCGGCAAAAACTTCGACAACCGCGGCGGCATCTGGTACGACACGGCATATTCCAACCAGCCGATGATCCGCGTCACGCGAGGCTCCGACGAATACAAAAAACTCGACGGCAGCGTCAAACGCGCAGCCGAAAGCCTCGGCGGCACTGTGGTCGTCGTGTGGAAGGCGAACGCGTACCGCATCCAATAAAAGATCTATTTCATTAGAACGGTGAATTTGGTATTGTTTTCTTGAGGATTTTCAAGCGTGATTCCGTTCAAACGATACATTAAGCCGCTTGAAAATATCGAGGTCATTGCCCGACGCTTCGGCATACGCGAATTAAATCGGCTAAGGAATGATTTCGGCGGTGAGAATTGGCGAAAGATGAAAGGCGATGCCTACGTTGAACTCCTAAACGGACAAATTCGTTATGCAGAATTGCATTGGTACGAATGCCATGGAATTGGCAAACGCAAGGTAAAGATCAAGCGACTTCTTGATTAGAAATGAACATTATCAGTTTTGCATTGTGCTTAGAAAACGCTGACTGCGACGACCTGGAACTGAACAAGGTCTATCCCGTTGTCGAGTCCGCAGCCAACGACCCAGACGACTATCTTCGTGTGATCGATGAGTCCGAAGAGGATTACATCTATCCCAAATCAATGTTTGAGATCGTCAGCCTATCGGCGAAAAGCCACGACCGTGTTTTGGAAAATCTCGCTGCTTAGCCCGAGAACCTTCCCGATTCACAACTAAAGCGTTAAAATAACACCATGAAAGTTCTTGTCCTACTTTTGTGCGTTCTGTGCCTTTTCGCGGCCGTTTCTCCGGCTCAGACGGTTTGGCAATCAAATCTGGATTCGAAGATCCGTTTTTATCAGACGACCGATTTTGGCGTGATGCTCGCCGGGACGGAAAAGAGTTTGTACGCGATCGACGGCAAGACGGGCGAGCGCATCTGGCGGCGGGAGACGGGCAAGATCGAGGAAACGGCTGTCACGCCGGTGCCGGACACTGATCTGATATTGTTCTCACGCGATCTCGGAAGCAAATCGCGGCTGGAGGCCGTCGATCTGTTGACAGGCTCGACGATATGGCAGAGCGATAAGGTAAAGGGCGACGTCATGCAGCTCGCCGTTGACCCTGCAAACGACCTGATAACGGTCGTCATGGTTAAAGGCACGACGGGCAACTCTGGCGAGAATTTTAAGCGAAAACCAGTCGTCCACGTATTGCAGCTTTCGACCGGCAACGAGCTGTGGAAACGCGATTTTGACGGCGAGATCGAGATGATGCCGTCAAAGTTTGGCGAGGGTCTCGGCGAGATAGATTTTACGCTCGACAATTACCGCGCACCGCTGCTGCTCGACGGCCGCCTTTTTCTCTTTTACGAAGGAGCGACCAGCTACGACGCACGCACGGGCAAAGAAAAGGAACGCGAGAAATTTAAGATCAACGAAGACGGCCTGGCCCTGACCGAGGCCGATCCTGTTTTCGACGATACACATGTTTACGTCTCAGGCCGCGGACGCGTTCGCGCGGTCAACCGGCAGAACGGCAATGTCGATTGGAAGGCCGACGACCTAGGCATCTGCGCCGAGATGGCCCGCGTCGGTACCGTCCTCTACGTCCGCACTGGCGGCCAGTTCACGCGGCTTAAGGACGGTGAATCGCAGGAAAAAGGCCCGTTCGGCGTCTCGGCGATCGACACGAAAACGGGAAAGACGATCTGGCGATACAAAGGAGCGGACAAAGGGCTGACCAATTTTATGTTTGCGGATGCGAACACGATCCTGATCGCGGATAAGGACGACCTCATCACAATAGACGCCCAGACGGGGAAGGCCCGCTCGAAACGTGAACACAAGGTTGAAAAGGCCCAGTTTGTATTGCTCAACGAAAGCGGCCAGGCCGTGATCGGCGGGCGTGATGAGATCGCGGCGATGCGTTTTGGTGAGAGCAAGGGCTCGGACATGTGGCGTGTTCGTCACAAACCGCCTGCACGAGGAATATTCAAGATCGTCGCCGGAATTGCTCTTCGTGCGGCGGCCGTTTATTTCCGCTATGGCGGGCTGGCGACGTCGGCTCTTGGGTTGATCCGCGGCGGAGTAAATCTGCTGTCGGCGGCAAATTCGTTTCGATGGTCGGGGCTGAAGACGCGGTTTGGTTCGTTCGATCTCTCGACGCTTGCGAGTAACTCGGCTCAGAATTACATCACTCGCCGTATCTATGCATACGGCTCGATCGGACGAGCGCCTGATCTGATCACGCGTTTCTCGGGTTTGCAGATCTCGATACCGAACGCGACCGATCTGCGAGGCAAGATCATCGGCCGGGCGATCGATCGAGTGACGCCTTCGCGGGCCGAGATCAAAGAGAGCATCTTCGACCGTGTCGACCCTATCCGCCAGATCGAACGGCTTTCGGATTACCTGCTTCGCCGCAAACGCCTCGCCGAGCTTCGCTCAAACCACATGTATTTCTACACTGACCT